>CAKSGI010000135.1 GCA_934454005.1 uncultured Eubacteriales bacterium
CCTTGGTTCAACAAAGGATGGAGCAACCAAAAAAGAAAAGATAAAGGCAATCTATGAATTAAGGCACAAGTTTCCTTTGAAAGAATTATTAAATTATTTAAATATAGCAAAATCTAGCTATTATTACACGATTTCTTTATATAATAAAGAAGATAAGGATTTATTGGTAAAAGACAAAATAACTACAATTTTTAACGAAAATAATAAAAGATATGGCTATCGTAGGATCACTTTAGAATTAAAGAATCAAGGGATAATAGTTAATCATAAAAAGGTTAAGAAATTAATGGGAATATTAGGTTTATTTGGAATAACGCCTAAAGCAAAATATCGTTCATATAAGGGTGATATGAATGGGACAGTACCTAATTTACTGTTAGATAAAGTAATAGATGAAGAAAAGCATAAAACTAAATATAAACAAAATTTTAAGACGACAAAACCGAACGAAAAATGGACTACAGATATATCAGAATTTCATATAAAAGCAGGTAAAGTTTATCTATCTCCAATACTTGATATGTACGATGATTCTATTGTTTCATATAATATATCAATTACTCCTAATTTTGATCAAATAAAAGACATGCTAAGTAAAGCATTTGAAGTTAACCCAAATCTTGATGGATTGATATTTCATTCTGATCAAGGGTGGCAATATCAAATGGAGCCATATCACAAATTATTAAGAGATAAAGGTATTATTCAATCTATGTCTAGAAAAGGAAATTGTATGGATAATGGCATTATGGAAAGTTTCTTTGGAAAACTTAAAAATGAAATGTTTTATGGTCATGAATATGAATTTGATACAATTGATGAGCTTATGAAATCCATAGATGAATATATATATTATTACAATAATAAAAGAATTAAAGTAAAAAATAAAGGATTGTCACCTATTATATATAGACAACAATCCTTAAATAGATTATCATTATAACAATAATAACCTCGAGTCCAAGATTTGGGGTTCACATCAATTTTTATAGTTTTGTAAACTCCAATATTTAAAAAAAGCGTATTTCTTGATATAATATAAGTAAATATTAGAGTGGAGTTAATAATATGAAAGAATTCTTTGAAAATAGAAATGGACATAAAGTAAGATGTTATATAATTACTATTACTGATGAGATGAAAATCTTAGCATTAGACTTTGCTAATAAAATAATATTAACTGAAAATCAATATAGTAGAATGCTCCCTCAAAACATGAGAGAAACAAATAATTTAAATTTAGAGCAGTAAGTGATAATTTAAAAATATATATTGACAGAAAAATGAAGCATTTTGATTTAAAGATTCTGATAAATTAAAATTATGCAAATATATTGAATCTGCTGATTAATTAATCATAAAAAGGAGAATAAGTATGTATGTTTGATCAAAATTATAATTGTGTAAATGCGCATTTAAATAATATTAGTTTCCCAAAAACTATTGAGCAACTTGAAGATTTTATCTATGAGCATGGTTGCTATAACGTAGAAGACATACTAAATGAGGCGGCTGATGGTTATATAAATTGGACAGTTCCGCGCATAAGTGTAGTTGGAGATATTGTATTGTTCTTTCATGCGAAAACTGCAATACAATGGATAAGAAAACTGGAAACTGCTACAAAGGCACTAAATTCCCAATTACACAACAAAACTCTTTTACTAGAATGGCTTCAAAGAGCAAGGACATTATACACCTTATATGGTGGGAAAATTTTTGCTATCGGTCGAGTTAGTAGCAAACCAGAAAGAGAAGATGATGTATTTCAACATCATTGGTCTGGGCGTATATATGCTGATATAAAAGACTTATGGTTACTAGAAAACCCAATTGATATATCGGAGTTTAATTCATTTATTTTGGTTTCACGTCAAAGTTCAATTACTCAGTTACCTTCAAAAGAATTCGAAAAAATAAAATTACTTATAAAATCGAAAAATTTTGATATACCTTCGTGGTTTTTGGAAAGTAAAATTGGCGATAATATACTTTCAAAAGTTAATCAAAAAAATTTTTTAGAAATTACGCATGATTATCGTAAAAGATTTCCGCTTGAAATTAGTTTTCGTTCGTATTATGTTGACTATTTTTTGAAAATATTATCTGGAAATAATTTTTATAGAGAGTGCCAATGTTATTCCCAAAAAACACCTTTAGCACGTGTTGATAATGTATTTGTATTTGAGGGCAAAAAAATATTGTTAGAAGTTAAACTGAATATATTCCTCGAGGCGAATTTGATTTCGCAACTAAAACAATATGTATACTCCGAATATATTTGTTTATTAAATAACCAAATTAATAAAATAACAGATTTTGAAAAAGATTTTATGTTTGTTATAGATGTTTATTCAGTATATAAGTATGATGCCAAAAAACAAAAATTATTGAAGGAATTTGATTTAGATGAGATAAATAATGAAATAGATATTATAACCAAAATGAGAAATGCAATAATTTATTCAAATTAGAAATTATATAACAACATATTTTGATTATATTATGCACGTTTTTATAATACAAATAAAAGAGGAATGATAGTTCTTGTAGACACTAAAAAATCCTCAATAGTTGGTACTATAGAATTAATAGGTACGCATCTGATTACAGCTGAGGAGTATTGAAAGTGGCATGTATATAGTAAATGGGAAGGTATGCCTCTTCAAGTTGATGATATCAATGTTACTTTTTGGGCATATGATTTCATTAATCCGAGAAGGTTAGCCAGACCAATAAAGATTGAAAAGAATGGTAAATTATGGACTACTATTGATGAGTCAATAACAAGAGCGTTTTAGAAATCGAAGATATCGTAGGATTATCAAAGAACGATAAAAGTATTAAAAAAGTGTATAACAAACAATGAAAAAAGAACTCTGAAAAAGATGTTGTTTTGAAATAATATAAAAAAGCAAAAGTATCCTTTAAGCAGTTAGAAGGTTTACTCAAAAGCTATGAGAGATTAATTCCATCCAGATCATATGCTCTTCTTATATTTTCTAAAAGTCATCACTTTTATCTTGAAAATAATTAATTAAAGGAGATACATTATGAAAAGTAAATTATTTATCATAGGAAATGGATTTGATATTGCACACCATCTTCCAACTAGATTTAATCCAAATTTTAAAAATATTGCTATGAAATATGAACATGGTAAATTTTGGGATTTATATCAATCATGCAAAAATGATATCTGGTCTGATTTTGAAAAGTTACTTGCTCGACCAGATTTTAATGGTCTTGAAGAAATTTTTAATGGATATGGACCTGATTATTCATCTGATAGAGAAAGCGACCGTGATAGCATTATATATCAAGTGGAATTAAATGGAAGATTACAAGATGCATTAAATGAGTTTGCTAATAATGCAGATGATTCTTTAGGCGATGCACAAGCCGATGATATTATAGAAAGAATTCTTAATCAGGATGGATATTATATTACTTTCAACTATACGCATACTTTGGAAAAACTTTATAGCATACCTAGTGAAAATATATTACATATTCATGGTGAAGTAGGCAAAAAAAAACTAGTATTAGGTTATCCAAAAGATAATTTTACCCCTGAGAAATATCGCTATGATATAAGAGGAAAAGGAAGAGGCCCTTATTCTAAAATGGAAATAGAAAAGTACATCGATGGTATTGAAGATTATTATATTCGAACTGCATATGAAGATTTGTTTAATAAGTGCAAATCATTTTATAAAGAAATCAAATTTGACTTAGTAAAAGACTTTTTAAATAAAAATCAATGCAAAATTGAAGAGATAATTGTTTACGGACATTCTTGTGCGATTGATTTTGATTATTTCAGTTATTTGAATACACAATATCCAAATGCTTTTTGGAAGTTTTATGTAATAGATGAAAAACAGAAAAGTAATGTTCAGAGCATGATTAGAAAATATAATATTAAGAAATCTAGTATTGTAATATTATAGAAGATAATGATGTCAATGCACTAGTCAATAGAAAGTAGATACTTATAATGTTTTAGGGGGTCATAAAGTTCCTTAAATTGCTTAGGGGTTAGGTAATTAAGAGAATAAGATGGTCTTTCCTCGTTAAAAAACTTAATATATTTTTCAACTACTAGAGTCGGCTCTTCCGACTCTTTAATTCTAAAATCATTAAATAATTCTTCCTTCAACCATCCATTAATAGCTTCCATTGCACCATTATCAGTTGGCTTATTGTTTTTAGATGGAACTACATTACAAATGAGCAGATGAATGACAAGCTTTTTTTGAAATTGTTGGAGAAATAAAATTCAGTTTGTTGGAGCGTCAAATTCCAATTTATCTTGATGCATTTTATATCAAAATTGTACATCTTTGCCATAAGAAAAGCATAGGTTTGATACAAATTGTGTCAGACCTTTTTTATTGCGGATAGGACATTTAACCTTTCCGCCAGCAAGCTATAGAGCCTTGTAGAAGCGCCAAACGGCATTTTCATGAGGCTCTTTTTCTTTTTGTATATTGCTACGGAACGAAAGCTTTATCAACGGAACGATGTGATACACCATCAGTTCTTAGAGAAGATGTAAATAAGAGATTTATTGAAGTTTATAATGCAATTATGGTTAACAAAGAAGAAGTGATTAAATCTGTAAAAGAATTAATCGATTTATTGACTGATACTACTAAAATAGATAAAAAAATAGAAGAATTAAATGGTGAAATATCTGATACTAAAACATTGGTTGAAAATTTAATTCACGATAATGCATTAAAGACTCAAGACCAAGATGCATATATTAAAAAATATAATAGTTTAACAGCTCAATATGAAATTCTAAAACAGTAAATTAGATGAAACAATCAGTGAACGTGATACCAAAGAAATAAAAAGTAAATCTATGAATCTATTTATTACTGATATAAAGGAAGCACCAATTATGATAAATGAATTTGATTTATCATTATGGAATATTATGATTAATGAAGCGATTGTAAATATAGATGGAAGTATAACTTTTACATTTAAGAATGGAATGAAATATAAAAACTAAATTAAAAACAACCCATCTAGGCTTATTGCTTGGGTGGGCTTTTTGCTTTCTTTCAAAATGTTCTATAGGATTTTTTATAAAATTTGTCTGTATTAAATAGATAATAGATAATGGCTTTAATATCGACTTTTCATCAAAAACAAGATATAATAAATCGTAGATAAGGAGCTGATCATATGTCAAACGATATAGTGAGCGGTAATTTAATTAATGATATCAAAACTATAATCGAAGAATCAAAAAAATTAATAGTTAGAAATGTAAATACAATTATGCTTCAAACATATTGGAATATTGGAAGAAGGATTGTAGAAGAAGAACAAAAAGGAAATGAAAGAGCTGAATATGGTTCGGCATTACTTAAAGAATTATCTAAAGAACTTACTAAAGAATATGGAAGAGGATTTTCTCGCTCTAATCTTCAATCAATGAGGATGTTATTTTTAAATTATAAAAAATGCCAAACACTGTCTGGCAAATTAAGT
>CAKSGI010000136.1 GCA_934454005.1 uncultured Eubacteriales bacterium
CAGAAAAAAGACCTCAAAAATTGAGGTATCCTTGGAACCTAAGGTAAAGGAAGAATTTATGCAACTAATTCATGATAATGGTGGCAATGCATCGGTAATGATAGGCCAGTGGATTAATGAATATATTAAAGGAAACAGAGAGGAAGACAAGAAATGAAAGTTGTTTCATTATTTAGTGGAATTGGTGGATTAGACCAAGGGTTTATAAATGCCGGATTTGACGTAATATGGGCAAATGACATTGATAAGTATGCTGCACATACTTATGACTGCAATTATCCTAGAGGGATAATGCACCTTGGAGATATAAATGAAATACCTTTAGAAAGCATACCTTGTCACGATGTGCTTTGTGCGGGATTTCCATGTCAGCCATTTAGCATGATGGGATCCGAATTGGGATTTGAAGATACGAGAGGAACGTTATTTTTTAGAATAGCAGAGATAATTCAATACCAAATTGATCACAATCAAGCACCAAGGGTAATTGTTTTGGAAAATGTGAGAAGACTTCTTACGCATGACAAAAAAAATACTTTTAAGAGAATTAGGGAAGTATTAGAACAAATGGGGTATAAAGTTTTTTTTAAAGTGCTTAATTCAGCAGATTACGGAACACCTCAAGTTCGAAATCGATTGTTTGTGGTATGTTTTAGAAATGCAGATGTGGATTTCAATTACCCTAAAGAACAACCATTGAAAATTACTATGCATGACATTTTAGAGAAAAATGTTGAGGATATATATTATTTGTCTGAGAAGGTCAAACCTACTATTTTATCGGATGGTACAGGTGGGTATGTGGCAAAATCAGAAATAAACCAGTCACCAGCAAGACCGCTTTGTGCAACCATGGCAAAGATGCACCGAGCATGCCAAGATAATTATTACTCGGATGATTATATTTTGGGAAATGGGGATACAGAGCACATAAGAAAATTAACACCGAGAGAATGTGCAAGATTGCAAGGATTTTCAGATGATTTTGTAATTGATGTATCGAATACACAAGCATATAAACAATTCGGTAATGCAGTAACGGTAAATGTGGCAAGGGCAGTTGCTGTTGAAATAAGAAATAAACTTGAAGAAATAGGAGAGTGGCATTGATGGCTACAAACACAGAAATTAAGGAAATCACCTCATTTATAGATGCTTTTGATTTTGAAAAAGATGGACATTCGGGTGAAATTCCTTTAAAAAGAATGACATATGATATAGATGAAGAATTTTTGGAAACTAGGGCAAAAATACTAAAATCTGCGTATCAAACAGATTTTATAGTTAAAGAGTGCTTAGAAAAATTATCATCAATTTGTAATGAAGAATATAGAGAGTGTAGGAGATGTCCTGTAAATAAATATTGTAATACATATATTGCCGAAGCGAGGATGAATATTCCAGCTGATGCTTTAACTATGGTCGATTTGTTTTGTGGAGCTGGTGGATTATCACTAGGTTTTACACAAGAAGGATTTGTTACAAGCTTAGCTAATGACATACAAGAGTGCTGTGTAGACACATATGCACATAACCATCCGGAAACTCCGAGAGATCATATAGTATTGGGGGATATTAAACAGGTTGTGGATGGAATAGATGAACTTTTAAGGTATAAAAAGGTTTCTATTGTTATAGGTGGTCCCCCATGTCAAGGATTTAGCGAAGCAAACAGACAAAGAGTTATAGATGATCCACGAAATCATTTATATAAAAACTTTGTAGAGGTCGTAAAAAAAATTAATCCTCCTTTTTTTGTTATGGAGAATGTGAAAGGAATGTTGTCAGTTGCTGGACAAGTTATTGAAGATTTCCAAAGCATTGGCTACAAAGTTGCGGCACATGTGTTAAATGCTAAAGACTTTGGGGTTCCACAAAATAGGGAAAGGTTAATTTATATTGGTAATAGAGTAGGTGTTGATAATGAAGAAATTTTCACAAGGGTTCAAGAAATTAGTGCTGAGGTTCCCAATACAGTTTTGGGCGATGCACTGTATGGTTTGAGACCCTTAAAAGCCTCAAGAGTAAAGAATGCTACATCAAGTGAGTCAGAGGAATCAGGATTTATGATTGAGAAATCAAGAAATACGGCTACTAATGCATATATTAAACTTATTAATGGAGGGAAAAATTATCCTTTAACATGCAACCATAAAGCTAGATATAATAACGATAGAGATATTGAAATTTATGGAAGGATGAATCCAGGTGACAAATCGGATGACCCTAAGATAGCAGATATAATGCCTTATAAGAGCAGAAATAATATTTTTAAGGATAAATATTTTAAGTTGGAACCGGATAAGGTATGTAAAACGATTACTGCTCATATGAAGTTTGACTGCAATATGTATATTCATCCGAACCAGGCAAGAGGATTAACGCCAAGAGAAGCTGCAAGAGTCCAATCATATCCAGACGATTATTTTTTTAGAGGGGCTTATACAAAAACATATATGCAGATTGGAAATTCAGTGCCACCGTTGTTAGGAAGAGCAATTGCAAAGGCAATAAAAGAATTTATGTAAAAGAGGGAGGTAAATATATGGAATTTACTAAAGCGATTGGCGATGTAAAAAAAGTGTTGGAATCTATCGGATCAGAAATTGATGTGACTGACTATGATGGGTTAATTGTAAAGCGTTTAGAGGCATCAAATACATTGGATGCCGGTAGAACGACTAAACAGTCGCACATAGCAATAACTGGTGCTCAAATGGATATGTTTCCTTATGTAAGAGCAGATGGTTACTTTGAAGTGGACTATGAAAAAGAGGATGCAAACTTAAAAAAATATTTTGTTGCACAAATTCCGGCTTATCTACATAAAGAAAATGTGGAGTATCTGGGGGAAGATGTTGCAATTGCTAGTAAGGAACAATTAGTTCATATATCAATAGTTAGAAGCAGAAGAAATAATGCAGCTGATCAAATTCAGATGTCAATGACATATATGGATTCTCCTAAATTCATTGAATTTAGAAGGAGTGTTCATGCTGGGAGTTATCTCATCATGTTAAAGAGAACAAAAGCATTAGTTTATGATATATTTGTTGTTAAGCCGGCTAATATAATAATTGATGATATAGACTTATCGCAAATGAATAATATATTCTGCAAAGCTAAAACCAATACAGTGGTTAAACTTGACGAAATATTAGTTCAGAAGAATGAAGATGTTAATATGCAAGGTGAAAATGATATTACTCCAGAATGGTTTAAACAAAAAGAAAAGGAGTTTCCAACCCTTGATGAAGAGGCGAATTTATTTGCAAATTCCTTTCTAGAAAGATTTTCGCCTCAAAAATTAGCTGATTTGGTAGGGGGAGAGTTGTTAAATACAATCTTCTTAAATAAAGATAATAAAACTAATTTGTGTTATATGCTTGAATTTGATTCGGATTGTAGACGAATGTATGGAAGTATAAAATCCGGAACAGCATATAAGTATGGATTGCATTATAGTCAAAAAAACAAATCTTGGGCAACTGGAACGGGGCGCAATCCTCAATTTCTAACAGAAGAGGAAGCAATTGAGTTAGGAACACAAATAAGGGATAATTTAATTGCTGGAGCTGAACTTATTCATGATATGGGGAAAGTTAATTCACTGGAGGATTATCAGAATCTATATGATGATTTGTGCGATGTTACAGATGGATACATTAATCGAGTATGGTTTGTAAAATATTATGCAATACTTTACCCTAATATCTTTCCACCTATTTATAGCATTAATGCACAAAATACAGTATTAAACAGATTATCCATTGATCCAGGTAATAATGTTCTTTGCCGAATTGGTCAGATTCGTAATTATGTTGATAAATGTAATATTTCTAATATTATGTTTAGTAGAATTTTTTGGACATTTTGCAATAATGACCTTAACAAAGAAGAGGAGCAAGAGGTTGAGGAGAAAAACAAATTGAAAAACTGCCTTGAAATAGTACGAGATCCAAGAATTAACAAAATTCATCCAATGAACTTTATTGTTTATGGGGCACCAGGAACGGGAAAAACATACTCCATGGTTGAATACGCATTGGCTATTATTGATGGCATTTCAGTTGAAGATTTCAGAAGAGAAAACCAAGATAGAGGGAATAATGTTAATCGTTACAAGGAACTATTAAAGAAGGGACAGATAGTATTTACTACTTTCCATCAGAATTATGGTTACGAAGAGTTTATACAGGGGTTGCGTCCTGACAAAGATAGTGAAACGATGGCATTTAAGACGGTAGATGGAGTGTTTAAAGTTATTGCAGATACTGCACTTAATGATAGTGATGACAAAAATTATGTCATAATTATTGATGAAATCAATCGTGCCAATATATCTAAGGTGTTTGGAGAACTGATTACACTTATTGAAGAGGACAAGCGATGGGGCGAATTGAACGAGACGAGTGTAACACTACAGTCTGGTGATCAGTTTGCAGTACCGAATAATTTATACATAGTCGGCACAATGAATTCAGCAGATAAATCAATTTCACTAATTGATGCTGCACTCAGAAGGAGATTTGATTTTATCGAGCAGAAGCCGGATTCAACACTTGTTCCAGAAGGAGTATTAAGAGAGATGTTCGATAATATAAATGAAAATCTCGTTAGTGAATTAGATAGTACAGATCTTCTTGTCGGTCATTCGTATTTTATGAAGAAGACAGAGGGAGATTTATGTAATATCCTTAACAATAACATCATTCCACTACTTTATGAGTATTTTTATGACAATAGGAAAAAAGTAGCAAAATTATTAAAAGATGCAATTGATAAGTCAAGGGCACAGATTGAAATTGTTGACGAAAAGGTAGGAAGATTAAGAGTAAAGGACAAGGTGGAATAGTATGATGCTGGACAGGTATGAATACAGCAAAATTTCAAATGCTAAATTGCCAGGAACTTGGCAATCGCAGGTAGCACTTGATGAATTGTTGGATTTCTTACAGCAGAATTGGGAACAAAGGTCTGTGTTTTATGAAGATGGGGAAATAAGCAGTAAACAACAGTTCCTTGATTTTCTTGGTGCAGGAGCAATAAGAACAAAAAAATATATTGGTACAATTGTTTTTAAGGGTGAGCAACTTAACATTTATCCGAGAGTATTTAGCACAGAAAAAGAAGATCATGAGACTGATGGTTTGACCCAGAAACATTTATTGAAAAATCTTGTTAAATGGGTTGAATACTGTAATAAACTGGAATACCCTTTTATAAATATATCCAGTGAACTCAGTGATGCAGAGGATTTAAAGGAACTGTTTATTACACTGTATATTGGATATGTGCGGAGTGCAATTGAAAGGGGACTGTATTATCAATATGTTGATGAGACAGAAGATTGTACAAGCATAAAGGGGAAATTTGACCTAAAGGATTATTTGATATCAAAGATACCAAATGGGCAAGCAGATAAG
>CAKSGI010000137.1 GCA_934454005.1 uncultured Eubacteriales bacterium
CCACCAGGTCCTAATGCTGAAATTCTTCTTTTATGTGTTAATTCTGATAATGGGTTTGTTTGATCCATGAATTGTGACAATTGAGAACTTCCAAAGAATTCTCTTATTGATGATGTTATTGGTTTTGTGTTTATTAAAGTTTGTGGTGTAACAACATCTAAATCTTGTATTGTCATTCTTTCACGAACTATTCTTTCTAATCTTGTTAAACCAATTCTAAATTGATTTTGTAATAATTCCCCAACACATCTTACACGTCTATTTCCTAAATGATCTATGTCATCTACTTTTCCTAGTCCATGATCTAGGTTAAAGATATAGTTTATTGACGCAATTATATCTTCATTTGTAATGTGTTTTGGAACTAATTCATCTATTCTTTCTTTTATTTCTTTTAATAAGTTTTTAGGTTCTGTATTTTCAATTATGTCTTTTAATACTTCATAGTTAACTTCTTCTTTAATTTTTAAGTCTTTAAAGTCAATATCTAAAACACTATGAATATCTACAGTTCCATTTCCTATTATTCTAACTTTTTTATCATCAACTTTTACATCTACAATGTTTATTCCTGAATTTTGGATAGCTTTTGCTGTTTCAGCATCAATTGCTGTATCTTTTTCAACAAATACTTCTCCAGTTTCTGGATTTATAATATCTGCAAATGCTATTTGATTTGTTATTCTTGTTGCTAATGAAAGTTTTTGATTGAATTTGTATCTACCAACTCTTGCTAGGTCGTATCTTCTTGGATTAAATAATAATCCATTGAATAAACTTCTTGCAGCTTCTGCTGTTGGTAATTCTCCTGGTCTTAATTTTTTGTAGATTTCAATTAAAGCTTCATCTTGAGATTTAATTGTATCTTTTTGTATTGTAGCCATTAATTTTGGTTCTTCACCAAATAATTCTACCATTTGTTCATCTGTTAATAATCCTATTGCTCTTAATAACATTGTTACAGGTATTTTTCTTGTTCTATCAACTCTTGCATAAAAAACATCATTTGCATCTGTTTCATATTCAAGCCATGCTCCTCTTATTGGCATTACTGTTGATGTAAATAATTTTTTACCTGTTTTGTCGTATGTAAAAGCATAATAACATCCTGGTGAACGTACTAATTGGCTTACAACAACTCTTTCTGCACCATTTATAACAAATGTACCTGTATCTGTCATAAGTGGGAAATCGCCTAAATAGATTTCTTGTTCTTTAATTTCTCCTGTTTCTTTGTTAATAAGTCTTACTTTTACATGTAGTCTTGTAGCATATGTTGTGTCTCTTTCTTTTGCTTCTTCGATTGAATATTTAGTTGTATCTTCCATGTAGTAATCAAAGAATTCTAGTATTAAATTTCCAGAATAATCAACTATTGGTGAAATATCTCTTAATACTTCTCCTAAACCTTCTTTTATGAACCAATCATAAGAGTCTTTTTGTACTTTAATAAGGTTAGGCATTTCAATAGCATCTTCTGTTTTTGCAAACGTTTTACGTATGCACTTTTCGTGTTTGATATCTTTTACCAAACTAATCACCCCTGTTTTTAAAATTAGCAGGTTAGAAAATTGTTTTTTAGAAGTCCTTCTTTCTTATAAGGTATTTAAATAATCTCTTGGGCCCTGCCTTTATTCCCGTAAGACTAGATACACTTTCTTATATTCAATTCCTCTTCTAAAAAACCGATAAAAAAGGCAATAAAAATACAGGCTGATAAACTCTCATTTTTATCAACTTGTATTTCATATATTGTTTAAAAAACTTTTTGCGCACTTAGTTTTTTAATTTTAATCACCCTTCTCTTATACAATAAAAATATTATACCATCTTTATATAAGACAAGTCAACACTTTTTTCTCAAAAAATCAAGATTCCGTAAGGTTTTTTTATTGTATTCATTTTATTTTTATGTTATAATATTTTTACATTTTATAGTAAAGGAGTTATTTTTCTATGATTCCAAATGACAGCATTCCTAAATTTATATTAAAAATGCGTATTTCAGAAGGAATGCCTAAAATTGAACTTAAAGGCTATTTTTTACAAACTTTTAAAAATGATAAAATCCGGAACCATTATTGTTTATCCATTTGCTTAGATATACTTTCTATTGCACTTGCTTATAAAGGTGTCGCTTTACCATTAAGCACTTTAAATCACTCTTGTGATTTTTATTGTGAGATATTATTTAGAAATTTTGATGATTTAGCCGAATTTGTTCAAACATTTCAAAAAGGAAAGATTTAATTCTTTCCTTTTTGTGTATATTTTTAAATTTTTAGCATATAATTTACTATAATACTTGACAATTATATTTTTAGGTATTATAATAATAATCGTTCACATCGCGAGGTGGAGCAGTTGGCAGCTCGTCGGGCTCATAACCCGAAGGTCGGAGGTTCGAGTCCTTCCCTCGCAACCACAAATCATTAAAGATTTCAGAATTATATCTGAAATCTTTTTTTTACATTTTTTAATCTATTTTTCAGTTCTAAATTGGTAAATTGTTATATATTTTTCCAGATGTAAACTATAGTTAACAAATTTCAAACAAGTATTTATTGTAAATCTTTTGTGTTTTTGCTATTATATGTTCAGGAGGTGTTAAATATGAAATTTAGTGAGAAAATTATGAAACTTAGAAGACAAAAAGGGTTATCTCAAGAAGAATTTGCAAACAAATTGAATGTATCGCGCCAAGCGATTTATAAATGGGAAACTGAACAATCTGTTCCAGATATAAAGAATGTTCAAGAAATATGTAAAATTTTTAATGTTAGTATTGAATATTTATTAAATGATGATTTAAGTGAAGAAGTTCTTAAAGAAAAACATTCTTCTAAAAAAAGCAAAAAATTTATTATAAAGAGTATTTTTAAATTTTTAATTATTTTATTAATAATATATTTAATAGTTGCTGTGATAAAATTTTGTCTTGTTAATCTTATCGATTATCGTTATTCTAGAAATGCTAATAATCTTTCCAACAATTCTATGGTAATTAGAGGAGAAGAAATTATATATGATAATATAAAACATGTTTCTAAATTATCTAGTAGTGCTAATGAATATTCCATAAATGGTAAGACTCTATTATTCTATAATTCAATTGAATCAAACACTGAAGTTAGTTCTATAAGATACACAGATTATGATAACAAACTCCAGTTTTATCTTGAGTCGAAAGATAACAATGAATACACTTATAATGACGAAAGTAATGATGCATTTTTAATTGAAGAATCATCCGAAGATTCAGGTATTTCTTTAAAAGAAAATTTCGCAGATTATATTAAATTTTCTTTTAATCCATTTAGCTTTGTTACACTCAATACAGTATATAGTTTTTCAATTATAGATCATTCTTACACATTGTATAATTTTAATAACGGATTATTAAAAAATCATGAATCAAAAACTGTTGATGACCGTTACACTTATTATACAAATAGTGTTTTTGAATACGCTAACGATGACTCATATGATAAACCAATTAGTGAAGATGAATTCTTTCAATTCGCTTGTACTGATGGTAGAAATGTAGATTATAACATATTGAAATCATATATAGAAAAACAACAAAAAGCAGAATAACTTCTGCTTTTTTTGTTTTTGTTCTAAAAATATTTTGTCCTTCATATGATTTAACAAATTTATTTTTATGGAGGTCTTTATGAACAAGAAAAAATTTTTTACTATTCTTCTTATTATCCTAGTTGTTTTAATTATTCTTGGTCTTTGCATTGTTTATATTGTAAAAAAATATACTAAGCCTGTGAATACCATTAACGAATATACACCTGAACAAGAGATGTCTGATGACGAAATGCGTAAAACCATAGTTTCTATTTATTTTAAGAGTATAGAAACAAACACTTTAGTGCCTGAAGCTGTTTGTATTGATGTTAAGGAACTTGCTGATAATCCTTATTCTAAACTTATTACTTTGCTTTTATCAGGCCCTTCTAACGACAAACTCGAATGTCCCTTACCTGAAGGAACTAAAATAAATAATGCTTATTTAAATGATGGTACTGTATATATAGATTTTTCTAAAGAATTTATAGATAATGCACCAGCTGGAGTTGAAGAAGAAAGTCTTATTGTTTATTCTATTGTAAATACTTTAACTGAATTAAATGAAGTAAGTGGAGTTAAAATTTTAATAAACGGTGAAGAGAATTCATCTTTTTCTGATAATGGTATTAACTTTAAAGAAATCTTTGTAAGAAATGATTAAATTGATATTTTATGAACTTTATGGTATAATTATTTTTGAAGCACTTATTTAAAGTCACCTTCGAATTTTATTCGGAGGTATTGGCATTCTCCGAATATTAATTTATTAATTATTAAAGGAGTGAAAATAATGCCAATTAAAGTTATAGGAAAATCTATATTAGGAGACTTAGGTTTTTGTCAAGCACCTAGCAAGATGGGAGTCAACTTTTTTTCACAATTAAAAGAGATTTGTGATTGTATTTTCTTAAACGCACCTGTTAAAGAAATTGCAATGACTTCTATGACAGGAGCTACTGAAGTAGCACTAACCAACGGAGCTTATGTTCCTAAGATTAGATGCTATGATGAAGAAATACGTTCAATATTTAACCCATATGATATCTATGGATATTGTAAAAAGGGGCTTTATCAATTAAGACCGGGTGCAGATTTTATTATTTGGGATCCTGAAAAGTACAATGATTTGTGTGTTACCACGTTTTCACGTGAAGCTCCAATTATTGCTTTTGAATCTCAAACGGGAAAAGCTTTAGGGATAATCTTAAGACCTTCCTTAATGGCATACGGTGATTATTTATTTTCTACAATAAAAGAGTATTTGGGTGATGATACCACTGTTACTCTTGTTACATGTAATCACTACCAATATCCAGAAGGAAGTATTCCTTCAATTGTTAAAGATTTAGCCTTAAAACATAAAATGAAATGCTTTGTCTGTGTAGATTCTGAAAAGGATCCTGAATGTTATCACAGAGGTGAGCAAGGAAATCATGTTGTCGCTATGTGGTAAGATTTTCCAAGAACAGCACTTCTACTTTTTGTAGAAGTGTTTTACTTTAAAAATTTATATAAACATATTCCCTTACATGCCTTTTTCCAATTCCATAAAAAGCATTCAACTTCTTTTAATGATTTTATTGTGTTTTCTTTTTTTATTTTAAAACCGTTTTTCTTTTTCTCTCCTCGAGTCTCATTATTTTTTTCAATATTATCCATATTCATTAATAATCTCCTTTTATATAAATTGTAATTTGTCTTGCATATCATTGTTCAGCTTAAAGGTTGTAGTTGTCCTGCAACGGGTACATTGTTTATAAATTTTTACTTCGTCCCAACGGAGCTACCTGCTCCGTAAAAATTTATAA
>CAKSGI010000138.1 GCA_934454005.1 uncultured Eubacteriales bacterium
ATTTAAAAGAGGTAGAGCCATTTTTAATAGGCAGAACTTTAGACACTATTCCTGTTAAGCCAGGGCAAATCATAATGGGTGCTCTCCATGAAAATGGAACTGTAGACCTTTATGATGGAAGACAAAAAATAGTTTTAAATCCTAATGATTTGATAATATATAATAAAATAATAGACTAGTTAATATTATTATAGAGGAGATAGATTTGCGGTGAAAGTTATAATTATTGGAGGCGGCAAATTAGGATATTTTTTAACTAGAAATATGATAGATATGGACTATCATGTCAAACTTATAGAAAAAGATAAAACCAAATGTATGAAAATTTCAAACGAACTAGATGCAGAGGTAGTTTACGGTGATGGAACAAAGGTTGAAGTTCTTGTGAATGCTGGAGTCGCTAAAGCGGATTGTCTTATAGCAGTAACAGGTAGAGACCAGGATAATTTGGTTGCCTCTCAATTAGCTAAAAACAAGTTTAAAGTTAAAAAAGTTATAGCTAGAGCAAATAATCCAAGAAACTTAGAGGCACTTAGAAAATTAGGTGTAGACAATGCTGTTAGCAGCACAGAAATTATTACTAGACTTATAGAGCAAGAAATCGAGAGCGATGGTCTTCAACTTTTAGTAACTATTAATCAAGGAAGGGCAGCTATTTGCGAAATTCATATACCAAAACGTGCTGTTATTAACGGTTCATATGTTAAAGATATTGGGTTACCGGATTCTTCCCTAATAGTTTCTGTAGTTAGGGGAGATGAGGTTATTATTCCAAAGGGAGATACTATTATAGAAGAAGAAGATAAAATAGTTGCTGTATGCGAAAGTGGAAAACAACGTGAACTTGTAAAAATATTTAATGAAATTAAAAAACGCTAATATTTAAAAGATCTTTTGTTGTTATAGCTTGGTTTGCACAACAGCAAAAAGATCTTTTTACTATTATATGTTGGAGGTAATTATGAAACTTAAAAAAATTTTAAATGATTTAGACTTTACTTTGGTAAAAGGAGATTTAGATCTAGATATTTCTGATATAATTTATGATTCAAGAAAAATTGTCCCAGGATGCGTTTTTGTCTGTCTAAAAGGGGCTACTACTGACGGTCATGAATTTGCAAATGATGCAGTTTTAAAAGGTGCATGCGCAGTAATTTTTGAGAAAGATATGGATTTAAATGGTACTACATGTATTAAAGTTAATAATACAAGACATGCATTAGCATCTATGTCTGCTGAATTTTTTAACCATCCTGCAAAAGAATTAGTTACAATAGGGGTAACTGGCACAAAAGGGAAAACAACTACTACTTATATGATAAAATCTATTTTAGAACAGGATGGTTTAAAAACGGGCATTATAGGGACAATAGGGATAAAAATCGGTGAAAGAACAATAAAAACTAATAATACAACACCGGAATCCTATGAAATACAAAAATATATGCGCAAAATGATAGATGAAGGTTGCAAAGCAGTTGTTATGGAGGCTTCCTCTTTAGGGCTTAAGTGGAATAGGTTAGATTCTTTTATGTTCGATTATGGTATATTTATGAATTTGTCGCCTGATCATATAGGAAAAGATGAACATGAAAGCTTTGAAGAGTATGTCAAATGTAAAAACTTGTTATTTAAGAAATGTAAATTGGGTATAATAAATATCGACGATGAATACTATAAAGACATTATCGAAGGTCATACTTGTAAAATAGAGACGTTTGGTTTTTCTGACAATGCTGATATAATAACTTATAATAGAAATTTAATATATAAACCTGGCTACTTAGGTGTACATTTTGATATAAAAGGAAAATTTGATTTATCAGTAGATGTAGGGACTCCTGGTAAATTTAGTGTATACAATGCAACAGCCGCTATCGCTGTTTGTAAAAACTTGAATATATCTGATCAAAGCATTAAAAATGGATTAAAATCTTTTAAGGTAAGTGGAAGAGTAGAAATTATTGAGATTCCATATAATTATACATTAATTATAGATTATGCACATAATGCAATTAGTATGGAAAATGTACTAAAAACTTTACGAGAGTATAATCCTAAAAGATTAATTACATTGTTTGGATCTGGTGGGGATAGATCAAGGCAAAGGCGTTTTGAAATGGGCGAAGTGTCTGGCAAGTTATCAGATATATCAGTATTGACAAGTGATAATCCAAGGTTTGAAAATGCTAATGATATTTTAAATGATATAGAAGTTGGAGTTAATAGGTCTAATGGAAAATACGTTAAGATTTCAGATAGATCAGAGGCTATAAAGTATTGTATGGGCATTGCTGATGATGACGATATAATAATACTAGCAGGAAAAGGTCATGAGGACTATCAAATAATTAGAGATAAAAAAATTCATTTTTCTGAAAAAGAAGTTATAGAGGAGATATTATCAAAAAATGGAAATGCTGACAATTAAAGAAATAATAGCTGCCGTAGATGGCAAATTGCTTTGTGGAAATGAAAATCATATAGTTAATAATATAGTTACAAACAGTAAAGAAATAAGCAAAGGGAATTTATTTATACCTATAAAAGGCAAAAGATTTGATGCACATGATTTTATAAAATCAGCATTTGATAACGGAGCTTGTGCAACATTTACTCAAAAAGAAAATTTTGACAAATCTCTTGGAATATTTATTAAAGTTAAAGATACAAAAATAGCATTTCAGAAGTTAGCCTCTTATTATAGAAATAAATTTAATATTCCAATAATTGGTGTTACCGGTAGTGTCGGAAAAACTAGTACTAAAGAAATGATAGCAGCAGCTTTACTTAAATACGGAAATGTAATGAAAACTAAAGGAAATCTTAATAGTCAGCTAGGAGTCCCTATGACTATGTTTCAACTTAACAATAACCATGATATTGCTATTGTTGAAATGGGAATAAGTGAACCTGGTGAAATGAAAAAATTAGCAAATATCGTAAAACCAAGTAGTGCTGTTATAACCAATATCGGTATATCTCATATAGAAAACCTTAAAACAAGAGAAAACATACTTAAAGAAAAACTTTATATAGCAAGTTATATAAATACAAATATCGGCAAATTATATTTAAACGGAAGTAATGATATAATAAGGAATGAAAGCGGGAAATTTTTTGATTTTTTAGAAAGTTTAGAGCAAAATCAAAAATTTAGAAATGAAAGTGTTATATACTATGGGATAGATGAGTTTTGTGATTATAAAGCAAGCGATATTAAAACTATTGGAAATATGACAGAATTTATCTTGGATTGTAAATTTTACAAAGGGAAAATCATTATTCCTTGTATAGGAGCTCATAATGTTTACAATGCTCTTGCGGGTATTGCAATAGCTTATAATTTAGGATTAAATATAAATGATATTCAAGAAGGTTTACTAACTTATAAACCTATTGCAATGCGCCAACAGATACATAGACTTCCAAATATAAATTTGATAGATGATTCTTATAATGCAAGTCCAGATTCTATGAAAAGCGGTATAGATATTTTATTAAAAATTAAAAATAATAATAGAGGAATTGCTGTTTTAGCAGATATGTTAGAATTGGGGGAAAAGTCTAAAAAATCTCATTTTGATTTAGGAACTTATCTTGCCAAAAAAAATATTGAAGTAGTTGTTACAGTTGGGGATGAGGCTAAAGAAATCATAAATGGAATCAGGAGTAAATCTAATAACACTTTAACTGCCTCTTTTCAAAATAATGATGATGCTTTTGAATATTTAAAAACGATTATAAAAACGTCAGATAATATACTTGTTAAAGGATCTAGAGGAATGCGCACAGATAAAATCGTTGATAAGATATTACATGAATATAGTAAACATGATTGCAGAAACACCAATTATACAATGCAAAATTAAAAATTATCTCTATTGTTTGTATTATAGTTAGTAAAATATTGAAAACAAAAGAAGTGTAATGTATAATATAAAAATAGTAACATATTTATAAAAAAATCGGAGGTACCGTATGGAAAAATTATCACTTTCTTTAATAATTTTATTATCTGGTCTTAGTGTAGTGTTTTTTGCTCTTATTGTTTTAATATTTATAATTAAATATTTTGGGTTAGTAATTAATAAAATACAAAAAAATGGTGAAAAAAATAAATCACAAAATTCTATTATAGAATCTAATCGTGACAACCTAAAAAAAGAAAATGAGTGTGATAGTATTTCCGATGAGTTAGTTGCCGTAATAACAGCATCAATATACTCTATTTATGGGACTAATAATAAAATAAAATCTATTAAAAAATCAACAAATGTTTTATCTAAAAGACCAATTTGGAATTCTGTAGGAATATTTGAAAATACGCGCCCTTTTTAAAGACAAAAAACAAAGAAAGGACTGAAACATAATTGGAAATAATTAATGAATTTATTTATACTATTCAGAATCTAGTAAATGGAACAGGTTTTGCTTCACTTAGTTGGCAAAATTATGTAATGATGATAATTTCTATGATATTAGTCTATTTAGCAATTGCAAAAAAATTTGAACCTCTTTTGTTATTACCAATTGCGTTTGGAATGTTTTTAGTGAACCTATATCCTCCTATTATGGGAACACCAAGTACAGACTTACAATTAGTTAGTCAGTATATTTCTGAACATGGTTCAGCAGCCAATTATCCTACAATAACTATGAATGGTCAGGAATTTTATCAAATACCGACAAATGGAGGTCTTCTCTACTACTTATATCAAGGAGTTAAGCTCGGAATTTTTCCTCCTTTAATATTTCTTGGAATAGGAACTATGACAGATTTCGGACCTTTAATTGCCAATCCTAAAAGTTTCCTTTTGGGTGCAGCAGCACAATTGGGCATATTTATAACGTTTATCGGTGCTATTTTCTTAAACTTCGAACCTGCACAGGCAGGATCAATTGCTATTATAGGTGGGGCGGATGGACCTACTGCTATATTTGTTACATCAAAATTAGCGCCAGAATTATTGGGACCTATTGCAGTTGCGGCGTATTCGTATATGGCTTTGGTACCGATAATACAGCCTCCTATAATGAAAGCACTCACAACCAAAAAAGAACGTAGTGTTGTAATGGAGCAATTAAGACCTGTATCTAAATTGGAAAAAATATTATTTCCTATTATAGTTACATTAATTGTTGCATTAGTTCTTCCCGATTCAACTCCATTGGTTGGTATGCTTATGTTAGGAAATTTATTTAGAGAGAGCGGAGTAGTATCTAGGCTTTCTAATACAGCGCAAAATGAACTTATGAATATTATTACCATATTTTTAGGAGTAACTGTAGGAGCAACTGCTACTGGAAATGTATTTTTAAGTTTAAAAACATTATCAATTGTGGCTCTAGGACTTATTG
>CAKSGI010000139.1 GCA_934454005.1 uncultured Eubacteriales bacterium
CTACGCATTCTATTTTGGGGTCAAATTCTAATAGAAAGCCCAAAGGGTAAGCATCAATCGAAGCAATAGCTCTTAGACCTATTCCACTAATAAACATATATTGAACTCCAGTATAGGCGATTTTTCTTCCTTTTAGTAAAAACATAGATAATCTTATTTTCTTTGTATCTATACCTCTTTGAGATTTATTTAATAGTAATTCTTTTATTTCTGGATTTTTTCGGGTAATACACGAACATGTACTACAAAGCATTGATAATACTTGTTTTGCAAATAAAAGTGGATTCATTTCTTTTACTTTAATACCAATTACATTTTCATTATGTTTTAGTATTTCAGGAAACAAACCATCAATCGTATTTGCAAATTTTATGTATTCATTTCCATAATATTTACCAGTAAGATTATTACACCTTGAACATAAAGAATACATTCCCATGCCTTTCTGATTTAGACTGTATTTCAAATTAGAATAATCCCATGGTATTTTACTTTCATCACATATGGTTTTTATTAATTCTTCACCCTCAATTATTTTTACAGTGTGAGAATTAAATGCTTTATGTGGTGGAATATGTTCAAATGTTAACTCTGTTTCTTCTTGACATATATGACATTTTCCTTTTTTCATTAAATCTCCTCACATTTTTTATTATATCATACTTTTTTTAATTTTACTAACATCTTTGTGAAAAATTCATTAAATTTACAAAAAAGTCAAGGAATTCGAAGTTCCTTGACAATTTCTAATGTAATTCTAATGCCGTTAAATAAGTGTTTACCTTTTCGATTTCATCTTCTTTAAAAGTATTAAAGACAGATGTATAGGTATTCAAAGTTGTTTCAATATCTTTGTGTCCTAATATTCTTTGCAATACTACAGGACTAATTCCTGCTTCAATACACCTAGTTGCGTAAGTATGGCGAAGCATATGTGTGTTTACTTGGCTTAGCCTTAAATGTATCAGTTTTCCATTTCTTTCAAATTCGTATGTGTATTCTCTAATATGTGCATCTTTACATATTCTTTTGAAATGGCTGTTTATTGTTGTTGCTGGAATAAATTTACCATTATCCATTAAAAACAGAAAATTAATATTATTATTTTTTTTTAATATGTTTTTTACTAGTGCTGGCATAGGTATATCTCTTATTCCTGTATAGGTTTTCGTTGTATTTCCTAGTTTTACGACATCTTTTCTATCCCTTGTAAGTGTTCTTTTTACATGTATTATATTGTTCTTAAAATCAATATCTTCTCTTTTTAATGCTAGTACTTCTCCCACTCTCATACCTGTTTCAATTAAAATATAGAATATATCTTTATACATATAATCTTTTTTCTTTAATTGCTGTAAGAATTTCTTTTGTTCTTCAATAGTAAAGGCTTCAACTTTTTTATCTGTATTATTGCTTTTAGGTTTAATTATATTCCCCTTTATTGAAAATGGATTCAAATTAATAATGTTTAATAATACCGCTTTATCAAATACACGATTAAGCATCATATATATTTTTGAAATGTATGAATTTGAGTAATTTACTAACTCAAATAAGCAAGCATTAATCTGAACAGGTGTAACTTTCTGTATTGGTTCATCTGCTATATACATTGTCTTTATTATCTTTGCTGTTGCTTCTTTCCTTAACATTGTATTTTCACTAACTATATTTGCTTTTTCTTCCTCTTGCAGTATTAAGTCTAAAATAGAGCTAATTGTTAGCTTGCTTTTATCTATAAATTTATTTTCCTGTAAATTCACTAAATTTTTGTGCATTTTTTCTATAACTTCTCTTTTGGTCTTTCCATAAACAGATTTTCTTTTACTGTTTGCAGTAAACTGACCTACCCATTTTTTTAATCTCTCAATATAATATATTGTTCCCTCTCCATTTGAACGTCTTCCCATAAAAAAACTCCTTTCTAAGCACTTGAAAAGAGTTCTAAAAAATGTTAAAATAACATTAGACCACTTTTCTAAGTGTGTCAATTTCCTATTAGGTGTGGTAACTGCCAAGAAACTAGCACCTTTTAGGGTTTATTTTTTTGCTTTTAAATTTATCATAATACTATTGTTCATATCAACAACAATATTTGTAATTAAATACGTTTTATAATTAGTAAATATTTCTTTTAATTCTTTATAATTATTAAAATACTGTAGTTCTTTATCATTCACTTTTGCTTTATAGTTAATTGTTGGTATTATGTATGTTAATAATTCAATAAAATCCTTATATTTTTTATTATTTGATAAATATCGTAGGTATTCTTGTTCTTTAAATTTCCTTATGTCTCTAACATCAGCATTATATTTACACAAAAACTCAATAGCATCTATCTGTTCTTCTGTAATATTACTATACTTTTTTATTTTAATTAGTTTTTCTATTTTAGGACACACATCATTAAATACTGTGTCAATAATATAGTTAATTTCAGAAAGTTCTTTAATTTTTTCTAATAAGTTTTTGTGATAAATAAAATCTAATAAATATTCTAAAGTTTTATTGTCACCTTTTAAAGATAGTTCTTTTAATACACTAATGCTGTTATCACTTAGTCCTAATTTTTCGCCTATTTTTAAGTTTTCTTCTTCTCTAGTATTACATTCATCGTTTAATAAAAATTCATAAGGAACTTTGTAAAACTCTTTTATTATCTTTAATTTTTGGCTATCTGGTAAACGGTCTTTTTCATAATTTTTAATACTTGCAATTCCTATGCCCATTTTTGCACTAGCTTGTTCCTGCGTTAGTTCTAGTTCATTTCTTAGCAGTTTCATCTTTTCGTGAAAATTCATAAACCCCTCCTTTCCAGTATATTACTGTATATTATTTGAAAACATTATATATCATTTTATACATATTTGCAAGAGTTTTATTTAAAAAAATATATTTTTTTATCTTTTTTTTATTGACAAATACAATTATATACTTTATAATATGGTACATGATAATATACTTGTTGTGAATATATGTATATAACATTATATGCAGGGGGTGTGAAAATGACTAACGACAAAGATTTACTAACAGCTGAAGAACTAGCACTTGTTTTGAATTGTAGTCCTCAATTAATACGTAAATTAAAGAAAACTGGAAAAATACCATTTATAAAAATAGGTTATTTAGTAAGGTTTAATGCAAAAGATGTAATAAATACACTAAAAGAAAACACAGAAAAAATATAACTATATTGAAAGGAGAACAATTAGTATGACAGGAAAAAAACATATGACACTAGCAGAAGCTAAACAGGTAATTGAAGATTATTTAATGTTTGTTGGTTTATCAATAGGCAGACTAATATACATTGATTTTTCAATTTTTTCTTCTGAAAAAATAATAAAATTTGCCGAAAGTTTACCACAAGGACTTATAAACTTTTCAAAAACGTTAGATGCTAGTATTGAAATTATGGAAAAAAATATTGCTGAAGCAAAAAAACAAAACGATAAAAAATAATTTTTATGCCAATGCTTTTCATTTATTGCAAAAGCATTAACATTTTTTATAAGGAGGAATTTTAGCATGAAAATTAAAAATTTAAAAGAAAAAAACATTTGGATTAACTGGTTTCCAGAAGTTAAAGCAAATGGGAAAATATCAAAGGTTCCAATTGCTTATAATGGTCTTGAAACAGGTACTAATGATGTATATAAAGAAACTTGGACAACTTTTGAAAATGTAAATGGACAAGATAAAGGAATAGGTTTTATTATACGAGATGGTATTTGTGTTATTGATATTGATAACAATAATTACGATAATCCTATAATAAAAGATATTGTTGATACAATGGACACATATACCGAAATAAGTCCAAGTGGAAATGGTTTACATTTATTATTTACTGTTGATGTTTCAAAAATTCCTAGTTATTATGATAATAATAGAATAAAAAAATTAGACAGCAAATACTATGTTAAAAACAAAGCGAAAAGCCTTGAATGCTATATTGCTGGTCTAACTAATAGGTTTATGACTTATACTGGAAATGTATTTATAGACAAGCCTATTGAAGAAAGAACATCTCAATTATTATGGTTTTTAAATAAATATATGTTACGAAATACACAGACAAAAGCTGACTGTATTTTAAATGATGAACAACTTGAAAGTATAAGTAACAATATTCTAGAGATAATTAGTCGTTCTGGAAATTTAGAAAAATTTAAAAAATTGTATAATGAAGGTGACACAGAAGATTATAATAACGATAACAGTAGTGCAGATATGGCTTTATGTTCTATTTTAGCATTTTATTGTGGAGATAATCCAGAACTAATTGATTTTATGTTTTCAAAAAGTAAACTATATCGTGAAAAATGGGATAGAGCAGATTACAAACAAAATACTATAAAAAAAGCCATAGATTTATGCAATGGTAATTTTTATAATAATGGTGTAGATTTAATTTTATTACATAAATTTAAGGAAATGAAAATAGAAAAGCAATATAAAGCTGACGATATTAACATAGGCAAATTATTTGCACGAATGTATAACAATAAATTACGTTATAATACTTCACAAAAAGAGTGGTTTTTTTATAATGGGAAAAAATGGATTAAAGATGAACAAGGAATGAACGCAATAAATCTATTAAAAACGTTTGTATGTACTATAATTCAATATTCTTTATCAATAGATAATGAAACATTTACTAAATATTGTAAAAAACTATTAGATGCAAAAAGAAGAGAAGCTCTATTAAAAGACAGCAGAAGCAATTTTTTTATATCTCAGGGTGAGTTTGATGTACAAGATAACCTTATAAATTGCCAGAACGGTACATTCAATTTAAATACCTTTGAATTACAACCACATAACCCAAAGGATTTACTAACTAAAATTTCAAATGTAATCTATATGCCTAAAATAAAATGTTCTCGCTGGGAACATTTTATTGAGGAAATAATGGAAAACAACCCAAACAAAATAAATTACTTACAAAAGGCTTTTGGTTATTCACTACTTGCAGGAAATCCACTTTCAAAATGCTTTATATTAATAGGAACAGTAAGAGCAGGTAAGGGAACTTTAAACGAAAGTTTTAACTATATGTTAGGTGGCAACAATGGCTATGCTCAAACTATAATGCCTAATGTTTTAGCAAAACAAAGTAATAAAAAAGGAGAAATTGCCTCCCCTGAAATTGCAAAACTTCAAGGTTGTTTATATTTAAGTATGTCCGAGCCAGAACAAAATTTTAATTTAGATGATGCTTTTCTTAAAACTCTCACAGGCGAAGATACCATATCTGCACGTCCTATATATGGACACCCTTTTAATTTTGTTCCTAAATTTACATTATTTATTAATACTAATCATTTTCTAAATGTTGTAG
>CAKSGI010000140.1 GCA_934454005.1 uncultured Eubacteriales bacterium
TCCTTAATGTTAGTACAAAAACAGTTGATTCTAACTATAGTCTTAGTATAGCAGAATTTTTAGAGGTGTATCAAAAACTCAGTTTTTTTCATGAAAATTATCATAGTGATATTGTAATTAATCTTGCAATACCCGCATATTTGCGTGGTGTAATAAGAAATGAGCAAAAATCGAATACCAATCATAAACTTAATCATATTTACATCTATGGCAAGATATCTGATATGCCATTTACTCATACAGCGATTATAAAATATAATGGAGATGTTACTGGTAGTACAACACTCATTAATGATCATAAATATGTCATAGGAAATGTTAAGAATGATACGTTAAGAAATATCTGGAATAGCGTAAATAGTATGGAAATCAGACAGAATATAGAAAAAATCAGAAATCAAATATATGACCATAATTGCCGAGAGTGTAATGGAAAAAGGTTATGCTCTGCAGGTGATATTGGGTTTATAAATCCATATATAGTTAGTGGGCAATGTTTGATTAAAGATGAGTTGATGTTACTTGAGCAGAAAAATATAACTTTAGATTAGGTACATTAAAATTCCCAATATCCAAGTGATATTGAATTACAAATTTTTATAGAAAGGAAAAAGATGTTTTGATTTTTACAAACATCATACAAGAATTAAGATGGATAAAATTGAAATTGAATTAAAAATAAATAATGCTGCAGATGAATTTTTTGAATCAGTTAAGGATGAGGTTGAGAAAGAAAATTTGGCACTACGTTATGCTATGAACTCCATAGATTCAATAGAGTTTCTTCTTGTGCTTGAGGAAAAATTTGATATTGAATTTGATGAAGATCATTTTAATATCTCATTTTTGCAAGATAAGAGTAAAATTGTAGATTATATTTATGAGGTTATGGAGAGTTAATATATGATCGAAATATCTGTGATTATCCCATATTTTAATAAGTTCCAACGGTTAAAACAAACGATATCATCTTTAAATCAACAAGTGTTTGAGAAGAAATTCGAAGTGATTATAGTAGATGATGGTTCCTTTGTTCCCTTAGAAGAGGAGATTAAAATGAATGGAATTCATATTAGATTTCCACTGGAGATAATCAGAGTGGAGAACAAAGGAAGAAGTGCTGCTAGAAATACTGGTGTTTCTCATTCGAAAGGAAATATCCTGTTATTTATCGATGATGATGTAGTGTTGCCTGAAAATTTGATTCATAATCATTATAACTGGCATAAGAGTTTGCAATATAATGCGTTTGTCCATTCAAAAGTTATGGAAGACATTTCACTTTTGGTTTGTGAAGATTTGGACAATAATGGGAAAAGCTCTAGATTATCATCTCGAAGTCGTGAAAAGGTTCGGTTTCAATATAGTACGATTGAGCTTTTATTGATGAAACGAAAAAATCAGGACTTTGACTGGTGTGGGTTTATTGGGAATAATGTTTCCGTTAAAAAAGAGGTTTTTCATGCAACAATAGGATTTCGTGAAAGCTTTATTGGTTGGGGCTGTGAAGATTTTGATATGGGTTATCAGTTAATAAAGAATGGAGTTAGTTTTATTTTTGATGATACCTGTGTGATACACTTGTCACATAAAAGAGAAAGTAATCATAATTATGAAATGGAATCAAATTTTGATCGATTTTATCAATTTTATCAGGATGAGAAAATACATAAGTTATATTTGTATTTGACAAAAAGATTAAGTTTGGAGGAGGTATTTTAGACGGAGCATGTCTGAAAGTACACGTAATCATGCTAATGAAACTGGCGATATCATCATGTCACTTGGAACATTATGATTGTCTACAAAAATCAGTTGGTGCTTTTTTACAATATATGCAACTAACATATGGAATGCTTACAATCGACGCCTGGGGCTTTTTATTTCAGAAAAAAGAGAATAACTCCTATCAACTATATACAAATAAGGGCGATACAATTGAAAACTTAAAGCAGTACTATGGGTATGCTTTACATGAAATTATGAAAACAGATGAAATAGCAGATAGTATTAGAAATGGCGTTCCAGTTTTAGCATGTTTAAATCGAAATATGATAAACTGGGAAATAGATAATATTATTAATTTAGACGATCATTATGTTTTAATCATTGGCATTGATCAGGAAAATATGTTTTTTGTATGTTGTGATTCTGATGCAAAAGAGGAAAATGTTATAATTCCTTATCAGAATCGTGGAATTTTGAAAAAAATGTGGACATTTCAAAAAGCAGGTAATCCGTTGACTGTTGATGAAGGGATGCTCAATGTTGCTATCCATAAAATACAGAACACGGAATTAGAAAGAAATCTTGTGGAGTTTTCAACCTATATAAAAGACCATATCGATGAATATCTCAGTGAGATTAGTTATGAAAAAGATAATTATCATCAGTCTGATATTACATGGCAGCTTTATAACATCCGTACTGGACGAATACAGTTCATTCGATTTTTGGAAGAAGTCAATTGGGTAACAAACCGACCTGAAATTCGTCAATTAATCATGGAATTGAACGATGTTGCAGATGCTTGGAATAAATTCTGGTATTATTCAATTAAAATGAAATGTAAATATACTGAAAAAAATCTTCAACGACTTTATACTATTATGAACCATATACTTGCAAGTGAAAATCAAGCAATAAAAACGATAAAAATTCTATCAAAATCAGACTGAGGTATGAAACATGAAAGTAAGAGATATCTTGTTATGGATCAACAATACAATAAGAAAACATGATAAAAGCCTATACATTTTTATGATTTTATCAGCATCTTGTAATTCAATTTTTATTCTATCATTTTCATTTTTACCTAAAATATTAGTTGGCTCACTTGTTGATTGTCTTCCTATAAAAAAAATCATATTATATATTGTAATATTTGGTCTGGTTATTGGAATAACAAAATTTATATATACTCATATGAATGAATATTGTGCAGCAAAGTATATGAAAATTCGTTTGTCAATTATTTGTGAGTTTGGTCTAAAATTTATGAACGTTAATTTTAGCACTATAAATTCAAATGATTTTTTAGATAAAAGTCAGAAAGCTGATAATTCAATTAACGGAAATCAACAAGGTTATGAGTGTGTATTGAAAAGATTAACAATATTAATTAGTAACTTAAGCACTTGTATCATTAGTCTGTGTGTTATTGCTTCTCTTACTCCTATATTAATGATACCTGTCGTTATAGTTATTTTCATCAGCAGATATTTAAATCAGAAAGCAAAAGCGAAAGAAAAAGCCATTATGGATGAAATAGTAACAGAACAAAGAAAAGCAGATTATTTTTTTGATGCAATGAGCAATGTACAATATGGAAAAGAAATAAGACTTAATTCATTTGCACCTTGGTTGCTAATGAAGTTAAAAAATCATTTATTGGGTATTACAACTAAGAAAGAAAAAATATATGATAATAATCTAAATACGAAAATAATAATCTTTATATTAAATTTTGTAAGAGATATTATTATAAATATGTATCTCATTGAAGCTGTTATGGAAAAGACAATTAATATTGGTGATTATTTAATGTATTTCTCAATTGTATATGCATTTTCGACAGCACTTATGGGAATTATGGATGATATTGTAGATCTTCGATATCATTGCATGTTCGTTGAAGACTTAATTAAGTTTGAACAAGAATTAAAAAATGATGTAGAGGAACAACAGCTCAAACCATGTTTAGATGACAATAACTGGACAATTCGCTTCGAACATGTTAGTTTTAAATATCCAAATACAGATTGCTTTGTTTTAAAGGATATCAACTTTGAAATACGTAAAAATGAAAAAATAGCTGTTATTGGTTTGAATGGTTCAGGAAAGACAACAATGATTAAGCTTCTTACCAGACTCTATGATGCAACAGAAGGAGCAATCTATGTTAATAATATTAATATCCAAAATTATAACCGAACAGAGTATTATAGTTTATTTGCTCCAATGTTTCAGGAAGTATTCATGTTTGCCTTCTCACTTGGAGAAAATATTTCAATCAAAAATGAAAATGAAATTGATCTAAATCGCTTAGAAAATGCTATACAAAAGATACATTTTGAGCAGAAAGTGAAAGAGCTACCAAAAGGATTCGATACAAGTTGTATGAAAATCTTAGATGAGGATGGAGTTCAATTTTCAGGCGGAGAAGAACAAAAAATACTGCTTGCCAGAGCACTATATAAAGACTCGCCAATTATTATCCTAGATGAGCCAACCTCTTCCATGGATCCGATCTCAGAAGATAAGCTATACCAAGAATTTAACAAGATTATCAATGATAAAACTACAATTTTTATTACACATAGATTAGCTAGCACTAGATTTTGCCATAGAATTTATGTCTTTAAAGATGGAGAAATAATTGAGACGGGAAGCCACGATGAACTAATATTAAAAGATGGAGAATATAATCGATTATTCTCTATTCAAAAAAATTGTTATCAAGGGAATAGTAGCGAAAAAATGTAATGGAAGGCTAAAGATATGAGGTTAATTACGAAGCAAAGGAAAGTTTTAATGAAATTTTTTGGTGAGGCGTGGAGTATTTCTAAGATTTATTTTATCTACATGATTGTTAATATTTTAATTAAAGGATTTCTTCCTTTAGTTAATATTATGATACCCAAATTGATTATCAATGAGCTGACAGATGAACAGGAGTGGTTCAATCTAATACGCTATGTATTGGAGATAGTAGGAATTAATTTTTTTGCAAATACTGTTATGAATATACTAGAGAATAGAATGCAACATTTTGAACAAGGATTTTCAAACCATTTAAAAGAAAAATTAGGAAATCAATCAATGAATATTGATTACAATTTTATAGAGAATCATAGTGATATGCAAAATTTTGAACGCGCAAAATGTGGAATGTTCTGGTATTCTGGTGGGCTTACCAATGTTAGTAGGGCGATTTCTATTATCCTTTCTAATATCATAACCATAATTTGCATTATCAATGTGATTATCAGTACAAGACAAATCTATATCCTTATTGTTGGTTTTGTGGTAGGTTTCTTTGCATTTTCTGAAAAGATGAATAGTAAATATGATTTAACATTCTTTCGTGAGATGATTAAATTTAATAGGGAATTTCGATATTATACAGGAATTATAAAAAATTTTCAATTTGGTAAAGAAATACGTCTTTTCTCTGCACAGAATCTAATAATGTCACGTTTGGATAAATATAGAAAATACTCTGATGAAATATTTAAGAACAGAGCAAAACAAAAGTCCATAACTGCATTATGGTTATCTTTTGTTTATCTTGTTTTTCAAATCTCTATGTACATTAGTATTTGTATTCAAATTGTGAGCGATCAGATCA
>CAKSGI010000141.1 GCA_934454005.1 uncultured Eubacteriales bacterium
ATTACCAATAATATCGCACGGCAGTTTCCGTCTTAAATCCTCAATATACGCATCACAAACGAGTTTTAAATCATCCAGTCCTCGTTCATAGCTTTTCTGATTTTCAATCATGGCATTGTATACATCAACATATTTTTTCTGTATTTCAATATCCGGTAACGGAATAATGATGTCACTCATATCATTAAAATTGAATTCCGGTCGCTGGCTTCCAAAATTTCTAAAAGTCACTTCTCTGCAAAATTCTGATCGCCTAAAATAAATATATAACCACATTGGATCAATGATTTTCTTTCCCTCATCCGTCAGATAAAAAACCATATATAAATGAGATACTATACATAATCCCTCAGTACGGTAGGCAATTGAACCTAATTCCAATCGAGTTGGGTTGTACACAAAAGCTCCATTTTCGACAATTTTATAAGGTTTTAAATCTACTCCATCTGTATTCCCTTTAGGAGTTGCAAAAACACCTTGACTATTTACACCAACTATCAAATCACCCCCATACTTTAAGTCTTTGTTGTTTATCGTGGAGCGTTCAATGTAATCTCCCAATCTAATATTAATCAATCCCATAACCAATCCCCCTAAATGCCGCTTCCAGCATCTGCTGGGATTTCTTTTCCTGCTTTAATATATCTTTCATCTCAGATTGAATACGAACCATTTCCTTTTCATAATCAATATCTAAATCATGGTCAATAAACTCAATATATTTGCTTGGTGTAAGTGCCCAACCTTTACTTTCAATTTCATTAATGCACACACTACGATAAAGTTCTGGCATCTCATAGGCTGCTCCATCAGTTCCCTCACATTGCCATGTGTGATAAATATCTGCTGCCTTCTCAATTTGTTCTGTATCCAACCGAACTTTCTTTTTGCTCTCACCCTTAACAGCATTTTCTGTCCATTGGCGTAAATCCATAAAGAGTATCTCATGCTCGCGGTTTCGGAGATTTCTTCCATGATATTTTCCGCCTTTTTTATTCTGATTCAGTATCCAAAGAGTAACACTGATATCTGTTGTAATAAACAATTCTCTTGGTAGAACAACGATAGCCTCAATTTTATCATTCTGAATCAGTTCCTTACGTATTTCCAATGTATCACTATCATTCAACGCACCATTCGCAAGAAGGAATCCTGCTACTCCATCAGCTTTCTTCAAATGTGAAAGTATATGCAAAATCCATGCATAATTTGCGTTGCTTTCAGGTGGCGTTTGATAGTCAGACCAACGACCGTCATTTTTCAAATTGTCATTATACCAACCTTTAAGATTGAAAGGTGGGTTTGCCATAATATAGTTAAAATACAATCCCTTGTGCAAGTCATGGGTAAATGATGAATCTGCTTCATCTCCAAGATTATGGCTAATCCCACGCAATGCTAAATTCATTTTTGCAAGGCGATATGTAGCCGGTTCTTTTTCCTGACCATATACATTGATACCATTTAGATTTCCCTGCTTTGATTTTACCAATTCGGCACTCTGAATAAACATTCCACCCGAACCACAGCAAGGATCATATAAAGTCCCATCGTATGGCTCAATCATCGTTGCGATAAGCTGGACTACATCATGAGGTGTATAGAACTCTCCCTCCTCTTTTGTAGCATTTACCGCAAACTCTTTAAGGAAATATTCATATACACGACCAATAAGATCCTTTTCCTCTCCAAATGCCTTATGGCTGATTTTATTCACCTCATCAACGATTTTCTTTATATCATTCGCCGCCAGATTACGTGCTGTAAATGTACCTTTTACAAAACATCCTTTTAATTGGGGATCTTCTTCCTCCAGTCTTTGTAATGCTGTATCAAGCGCAACATTTAACTTTGGGGCAGGAGTATTGATAATCGTTGACCATCTGGCTTCTGGAGGCAAATTGTATGTGCCGTCTGCAAATGTAGCATCATCAAAGAATGCTGCTCTAATATTTTCATCTTCTGGATCTAATCCCTGTTCTTTAAGTGTCTGCTTTAATTTTTCGACTCCATCTTCATACTTTTCTCCAATAAATCTAAGAAATACAAGAGTCAACATCATATCTCTTTTTTCAAAAAAAGATCCCGAATTACGCGCCGCACGTAAGTAATCTCTGCAGTTAAATAAGATACTATCTATATTCAATGTTTTTTCAACGTTTTTCTTCGCAATGTAACTTTTCCTATATTCTTTCGTAGCAATCATATACTTACGATACGTTTATCCTATTTTCCACGATGTTTTTTATTCTTTTATTATATCATCGAATTTGATATATTCCAAACCAAATTTAAGCATTTCAGTCTACTATAATTTCAACTTTACTTAGATTGGAGAGGCATGTTATCAAATAGAAAAAGTGCCAACAATCAAGCTTGTTGGCACTTTCCTACTTGATAACTGCACTCAACCCATTTCCTGGTTCGAGAGCTTTAACTAGCTGTTTCTATATGCACATTTACATTTGTTATTCTTTAAATTTTTAATATAGTTCTCCTAAAAATACGGGACTATTTATTGTTAAGAATATCTATTTGCTAAAGTTATTGGCCACGTCATACCAAATGCCTTTTTGACATTCTCTATAAAGTGCAATAGTTCTTCTACTGTTCTATAATCGGAATAATAATACGTGACAATGTCCGAGGATTGAATAAATTTCCAAACTTCTGTTGTAGACACTTCTTTGAATATATTCTTCAAATTATCATTATTGTAATTACTTGGCAAATGAGAGAATAAATTTTTAATTTTATCTGTTGTATATAAGGCCGTTTCTTCCTTCATGTCCATTGATCTCCAAAAATCAATATTATCAAGAGGCGCATTTGTTATTCCATATATAATTCTATACAAAAATGATTCCGGTGCAAAGTAATCTGGGAAGAAACATATATTTTGAGAATGGCTCCGATCATTAAGATGCAATTTTTTTGAATCATATTTTTCATTCAAAAAATTTCTTATTTTAGGTTTTTGAGAAGGCTCTTTATATCTTGCATCCCCATCCAAAACAAAAATGACTCTCTTGAAATACGAATCTACGTCACATATTTTTATTAATTCTTCACAGCCTAACATAGTTGGTATTTGATTAACTTTTTCCTCAAAATCTGACATGTTTTTTAACGATCGAATTCTATCGTTAATAGTGGCATAATCTTTTACATCTGAACTATGTCTCAAATAAGGGTTTTCTACATTCTCACTCACAGTATTTAAAATATTTCTAAATGCTTTGAACAATAACCTAAATAACTCTTTTCCAATGGAATCTTCAAAATACATTCTTACCTTAGGATTCGCAAAGCTTAAACTACCGAACATATCTGCTTCTAATAATTCATATGATTTTATTTTTGACACATATGGAGCCATTGAATTTTTTATATAAACTATTTTGTAATCTTCATTGTTTTTATTTTCTTTTTTCATTGTTTCTTTTAATACCGATAGGGAATGTGTACTTACCACAAATTGGATTGATAATTCATCCGATAACTTATCGAACAAATCTAGTAATCTAATCTGAGTATCTGGATGCAACGAAACATCTATTTCATCTATACACAATAAAGCCCCATCATACCCATCTTGCATTGATAATACATAAATATCTACCAATGCACTTATAATATTTCCTATATTATCCTGTCCAATTGACTGCGACAATGTTGGTGTATTTAATAAATCCATATGTAATGATGCTCTAGAGCATGCATTTTTCTCTACCACAGTAAGTGATGCATTGTTTACTATAGAATTGGGTATAATATAGTTATACCATTCTTTATATTTTTCATCCGCTCTTGTCTTATAAAACGTGTTATTTTTATTTATTTTTGATATTTTTACAGTATCCTTTCGTTCCCCCAAAGGATATAATCTAGATAAGCTCAAATAAATCGTAGGTATTTTTACTCTTCCATCTGCTCCCACTCCATAATTATGTTTAGCTTGATCTGCTGCAACCTTGTTAGTACAATTTTCTAACCTAATATTCGAAGTTCTTGGTATAATTCTTATACCTCTTCCAGCTTTTGTATCATTCTTGAATGCAAGTCTTTTTGTAAGTGCATCATCTCCTTTGCAATCTATATAAGTTAAATATAGTTTATAATCTTCATATGATTCATCTGGATCGATATTAAAAAAATCTGTAAACTCAGGTTGAAAATTGCTTCCCAACATCGACTTAGAGCCCACGCCTGACCCCGATGCTATTAGTGATAAAATATTTGATTTACCCACACCATTTTGACCGCTGATAACTGTTATTTTTTTTCCTAAGTCAAAAGAAGCGTCTCTAAAATTTCTAAAGTTTTCTATAAAAAAATGATATGGTCTTATTCTCATGTACTTTAATCTCCCTTATCGTAAATTCACACAAATTCCACTCCGTTGCATTTGGTCATCTGTTGGTATCATATCCTGACGTCTAAATATTATAATCTCACTTGCCTTCCTCTTCACAGCCGCACTATAGTTCAAATCAAATCTTTTCAGAATATGATTTTGATAAATATCTGCAATTTCCTGAACATCATCATATGTAATAACCCAATCACAATTAACTTGATTTGCTATCATTTTTTGGATTCTTACATGATCATCATATGAGAAGAAATTCAAATATAATTGTTTCCCCTTACCAAAATATGGGGGATCAAAGTATACAAATGCATTCTGCTGATATCTAGGCAAATAATTTTGAATAAAAGAATTAACATCCTTATTGTATAAATGGATGTTTTTTTTTCTCCTCGCAATTTTGATGATACGTTCAATTAAGGATTCCCTGTTAAATCTGGCATCCATTCTCCAATTACCGTTTTGTTCTGCACCTCCAATTACTCCACCTTTTATTATTCCCGATCTATTCGTCCTATTCAAATAAAAAGTTGCGAATCCAAGTTCATAACTGTATCTATTGCAATTATCTATTATCTGTCGTTGCCTATTCCATTCATCAATAGTCAACCCTATATTTCGTATATCATTTATAAATCTATCTGTATCTGAAAGAATTGCTCTCCAAAATGAATAAATTCCTTTATCAAAGTCATTGATAACTATATCACCCACTATTTCCTTTTCCAATAATTCCAGCGCGATTCCTGCCCCCCCAGCAAAAGGTTCTATATAGGTTCCACCCAAATGTCCTGTTTGCCTAATCAATAATTCCATAAATGGCTCTAATTTTCCCTTTCCTCCCGGATATCTCAATGGAGAATAAATCATACTAAGTCTCCTTTCCGTTCAATTTTTAACTTATCTAAATCATATTAATTTTA
>CAKSGI010000142.1 GCA_934454005.1 uncultured Eubacteriales bacterium
ATTACTCTCGAAAAACTAATGAGAGGCAAATATGTTAAATTGTCTGATGAAGTCGAAGATCTATTGGAAGATGTAATTATAGAAATAAAGCAAGGAGTTGAAATGGCAGATATTCATATAAATATTCTTTCAAGTACTATGGATGCCTTCGCTTCCATTATTTCTAATAACTTAAATATAGTTATGAAGGTTTTAACTTCTATAACCCTTATAATGACTATACCAACAATAGTCTCTGGAATATACGGCATGAACAACGAGGGAATACCATTCATGGATATATGGTGGTTTCCATTTTTATTGATGACTATATTAACGATTTTATCTATATTTTTACTGAAAAGAACAAAATTATTATAAGTTTAAAATCATTGGGGGTATATACATATTTGTCAAAATTAGAAAGTCCAAATAATTATAATCTTATAGAATTAAAAAAGAAAATAGAATATTTATCAAACGAAAATGATGAATTAAAAAAAATTATAAAAAAACAAAAGAACATTTTATTCTCCGTTAGCGAAGAAAAAAATAAAATTTACGATTCATTAACAAAACACCAAACTGCTTACGCACAAATTATAATGCAAAAAGATAGCGATATACAATCTTTTGAAAAAGAATTGCTTGAATATATAGAAGAAAAATCTGATCTTCAGCGACAAATTAACAAATTAACTTTTAAAAGTAAACAATATGACAAACTTCAGGGAAACTTATTAAAAATTCAGCTTAAAGCTGAATCAACAGCATTGAGAATGATTGAAGATGCACAGTCGCAAGCTATGGAGGCAATAGCCGTTATTGATGATATTGAGAAAGAAATATCTTTATTTATGATAGATATTGATAAATTAAGAGAAGATTTAAAGATTGGCACAATTACAACTGAAGATAGGCTACGTTCTATATGCTATAAATTTAACCATTATTTGGAAATCTTAAAAGGTATAAAAAAATCATTTTATGTTTCAAATAATTTGATAATCCCAGAATAATAAGGTTTTTATGTGACCACTCTTATTTTTTGCATAATTTTCTATTTTATTTACAAAAATATTCATAACTCTATTGTAAAAAATTGACAAATAGAATCAGTTATGCTAAAATTAAAACACTTCAAATATTGTTTATTATAAATGCCGGCTTAATGCGCTATTTGAAGAAATTTAAGGAGTGTGTTTAAATGAAATCTGTATTATTTAAAACAATTAATGTTTTTTTGGCAATATTTTGTGTAGGAGTATTATACGCAAATCATGTAGATGTAAATATTTTAAGTAATGAAAGTGCAACAAGTTCTCTTGGCGACAATAGCTTTGAATACGAGAATAAAGAAAATTCATTTTTATTCATGAAAAATGGGGAATTAGTTGGTTGTTTACCGACTAATAAAAAAATGCATTTTAGCTCATATATTCCAAATTTAAGATGCAATGCAGTTGCAATTGGTGCCAAAAGTATAGCAGTAGCGGGTAGTACAGCTGCAGCAGGTGCAGTAGTTGGAGCTGCTGCACCAACAGCAGTTCTTAGTGCAATTGGATTCGGTAGTAGCGGTGTTATAGCTGGTTCAGCTGCTGCAGCTGCTCAAGCCGCTATCGGCAATGTAGTTGCTGGCAGTGCATTCTCTTGGCTAACAGCCGCTGGATTTGCAGCAGTATCCGCACCTGTATTAGTTACTGGAGCGGTCGTAGGAGCTGCGGGATTAGGATTAGCATAGTTTGTTTGAAATTGAATATGTTGTCTAGTTATAAAAAAGTAAGCGAAAATATGATAAAAAAGTTCAAAAAAATTTACTTAATAAGTTTAACTCAAATTGCTCTTCAAATAATGTTCTTTATTTGGGGAATAAATTTTAAATCTGATTCTAATACTATATCTGCAAACATTTTGGGAATGTTAACTAAAATTCAAACAACTAATAATCTACAAAATTTTATTTGGTGTTTTACCAGTAATTTTGCAGTTCTATTTATAGTTTTCTGGATTAGTTATTGGACATTTGGAGTTATTGGTACACTTTGGAGTATCGATAGTTCTTTTGCATTAGGTTCTATGGTTAAAGTTTCTTTGATTTTGAATTCCTGGCTTTCAATATGTTTTGTATTTTTGGAATTTATAGCTTCTATCATTGCTGTAACAGCGAGCACTTACTTTAGGATTGAAAAATTTAAAATTAAGGATGCTAGTATTGAAAATGAAATAAGTAAAACAATAAAGAAAAAACAAGAAAAAAGGATATCCTTTACTCTCGTTATGATAGTTTTTATTTTATTGATTGCAGCAATTTTGGAAACAATTGTTCTGAGTCTAATGTAAAAATTTAATTAAACTATTTTTCAGACAGTCGATTTAAACGGCTGTCTGTTTATTATTATCACCTTATTATAAATATAAAAAACAAAAAAGTCACAATATTTAGTGATTCTGTTATATTGCAAAGGCTACAACTTTTGATAAAATCGCACGATAAACGGTTTAACCGTGTAAGAGCGTTTTTAACCGTATGAAAATGTATACACAGTGTCATAGGTCAAAAACACTATTTAATAAAAATTACCACTTCTTTTTTAGAACTGTCATGATTGAATCTTTTTTCGTCAGTATAATTTTTGTGTCATTAGTATAAGAAAGATGATATACCAATAACTTATTGCTTATTTTAATTTTCCTCCAAAAACAGGAAATACTCCAGACTTTCCATAATCTTTGATTGGCTCGATATTTTTGAGGATTTCCATATCTTCTTCAGAAATAGTAAAGTCAAGATTTGAGTTTGACTTCATGTGTTCTGGATTAGCTGTTTTTGGTAAAACAACCATACCAAGCTGTAAGTCATATTTAATACATAACTGCGCAATGCTTACATTGTATTTATCAGCCATATCTTTTATTGACTTATTTTTTAAAGCTTCGCCATGTGCGATAGGAGAATATGCTTCCACTAAAATGTCTTTATTTTTACAATAGTCAATTAACTTTAGTGGTGTGTTTGATATATGAGCAAGTATCTGATTTACTGCTGGATTAATTTTGCAATCTAATAAAATATTGTCAATATCATTCTCAAGAAAATTTGAAATACCAATTGTCCGTACTTTTCCCGCCTCTACGGCATCTTCCATAGCTTTCCAAACTTGTCTGTTTTCTTCAAAATATCTATTGTCAGACTGATTGACTTCTACCCAAGGTTGAGGACTGTGAATAATCATCATGTTTATATAGTCAAGTTTCATCTTATTTAGTGTTTCATCAATAGAACTAGCGGCTGATTCATATGTTTTGTGTTCTGCAGCTACTTTGCTGGTTACAAAAATTTTATCACGGGAAATACCACAAGTACGCACGCCTTCACCTACACCACGTTCATTCTGATATGCTTGTGCTGTATCTATATGTCGATAACCAATTTTAACAGCTTGACGAACAGCCTCTGCTGCTTTATCATCATCGATAAACCACGTACCTAGTGCCAATTTAGGAATCTCTAAACCATTATTCATTTTATATGTTTCGCTTAAAATCATGTTGGTTCCTCTAATTATTTTTTAATTTACGAAAACTTTATATATAATAGTAATTAAAAACTATTATTATCTTTTTTTAATAATTTAGACTGCTAACCCAATTTTCTAGTTCTATTTCAGATACGTCTTTTGAAAGGCGTTTTCCATCTAATAATTCAGCGCCAACACAGGAAGGCCTTAATTCTTTATTTGTATTGCCCATACCGCTTATACCAGAAGTAGCAAAAGGGATAATCTTTTTGCCTGTCAAATCATATTGTTCTAAAAATGTATTAATTATAGTAGGTGCAATATACCACCAAATAGGGAATCCGATATAAATTACATCATATTGTTCCATATTCTCTACTTTATTTGCAATCGCCGGACGAATGGATTTATCTTTTTTCATTTCTATTGTGCTCCTGCTTTTTTCATTCGTCCAGTCGAGATCCTCTTTAGAATATGGTTTTTTCGGTACGATTTCATGCAAATCCGCATTCAAAACGGATGCTAGTTTACTTGCAACCTTTTTAGTTACACCACTTGCACTGAAAAATGTTACTAGTATTCTACTCATGTATTTTCCCCCTTATTTTAGTTTACAGTAAATTTCATCATCTACGGCTTCTAACCATTCATTTGAACCATTTTCTGCTGGTACTTCGATTGTTAAATGTGAAAACCAGCTATCTGATGCCGCACCATGCCAATGTTTAACATTAGCAGGAATATTGACTATATCTCCAGGGTACAACTTTCTGGCTTCTTTGCTCCATTCCTGATAATATCCCCGACCTGCAACGCAAACAATAATTTGTCCACCGCCTTTTGAAGCTTTATGAATATGCCAATTATTGCGGCAACCCGGTTCAAAAGTTACATTAGCAATAAACACCTGTTCTTTTGAGATAGGTGCAAGATAACTTTGTCCCACAAAATAATTTGCAAATGCATCGTTGGGCTCACCTATAGGAAATACCATGCTATTAGCATGGGCTATTTTGGCATCGTTTATACGAGTTTCTCCATTCCAGATTTCCTTTGCCATGCGAAACACTGCCCAAGCTTTAGGCCAACCTGCATAGAAGGCAGCGTGTGTTATAATTTCTACAATTTCCTCTTTTGTTATACCGTTTGTTTTTGCATTCATCAAATGATATTTGAATGAATCATCCGTAAGACCTTGTGACATAAGTGCAACAATTGTAACAAGAGAACGATCACGAAGAGATAACTTATCCTCTCTAGACCAAACTTCTCCGAAAAGTACATCGTCGTTAAGCTCTGCAAATTTAGGAGCAAAATCACCCAGTTGATTTCTACCCGCTGTCTGTTTAATTGACATTTATTAAACTCCTTCCTATTTTTCATATTAACATTCTTATTTGTTATATCTACTGTGTTATTCAATATTATAAAACAATATAATCAAAAAAACAATTAATTAGGCAAAGAAAAAAAGCCCAATAATACTATGGGCTTCCTTTTTGTATCAAAAGATATGCTCTTATATATATGATATGGCGGAGAGATGGGGATTCGAACCCCAGAAACCACGTTAATGGTTTACACGATTTCCAATCGTGCTCCTTCGGCCAGCTCGGACATCTCTCCTCTTATTATATAGCCTAATATATTTTATTATATCTAAAAAAATAAGAAAAATCAAGTAAAAAATAAATGTTTTTTAAATTAACTTGTAGGTTTACAATACATATGTTACAGCAAAATAAAAAAAGTGCGGGAACTTCATTTCTGTGTTAAAGTTAATTTAC
>CAKSGI010000143.1 GCA_934454005.1 uncultured Eubacteriales bacterium
GTTAAATAGAAAATTTATTGCTGAAACTTGGAAAGGTATTAATAAAAGAATATTTAAAGAAGAAAAAGAAAAAGCTATGGATTTAATAAAGATGGATATTCCATTTGAGGCTATTGGTTATGATGTAGACGATAATGCTTTAGAACTTACATTAGAAAATGCTAAAAAAGCTAAGGTTGAATCAAAAATAACTGTGTTTAATCGTGATATTAAAGACTTTAAATCAAGTTTCAAAAAATGTACTGTTATATGTAATCCACCATATGGAGAAAGGCTCTTGGATGTAAATAGTGCAAAGGCTATATATCAGACTATGGGTAGAGTATTTAGTAAAAAAGATGGGTATAATTATTATATTATATGCCCTGATGAGGATTTTGAAAATTTATTTGGAGCTAGAGCTGATAGACGCCGTAAATTATATAATGGAATGATTAAATGTCAATTATATATGTATTTTAAATAGCTTAGTTTGATAATTAAAATATATCATATTATTTAAAAGTGTGGTATCATTTTATATAAAATAAAATTTTAATTTAATGGAGGAATTTTTATGAAAAAATTTGTTTGCACTGTATGTGGATATGTTCACGAAGGAGATTCAGCACCTGACGTATGCCCTCAATGCAAGGCACCAAAAGATAAATTTAAGGAAGTAGGGGCTAAAGTGTCTTATGCTTGTGAACACACGGTTGGGATTGCAAAGGATATAGACAAAGATGTCTATGATGGACTTGTTGCTAATTTTAACGGCGAATGCTGTGAAGTTGGCATGTATTTAGCAATGAGTAGACAGGCCGATAGAGATGGATATCCAGAAGTTGCAGAGGCTTTTAAAAGATATGCCTTAGAAGAAGCTGAACATGCTGCGAAATTTGCAGAACTTTTAGGCGAAGTAGTAACAAGTGATACTAAGAAAAATCTAGAGATGAGAGCTCAAGCCGAAGATGGGGCATGTCAAGGTAAATTAGATATAGCAAAAAGAGCAAAAGAATTAGGTTATGATGCTATACATGATACTGTTCATGAAATGGCTAAAGATGAGGCTCGTCATGGAGCAGGATTTGATGGTTTATTAAAAAGATATTTTTAATACCTTTATTTTAGTAATACGATAAAACCCACGAATATTTCGTGGGTTTGTTTTTTTACAAGGATAAATAAGGAAATGTTTATTAAATGGATATTTAATTTTGGGCCCAATTTGAAAATGTAATAAATTGCATTATGAATTTAAACCATGCATTGTAAAAAAATAAAAAATAAAATTTTGCTAAAATTTTCAAAAAAATTATTTTGAATAAATATAAAAAGTGTGTATATTGTCTTCTAGAAATTTTATAACATGCCAATGATTTGCAGTAGTTCAACAAATTGGCATAATGGCTGAGTTGACTTTTACATGTTTATATGATAAAATAAAAACGAAAATTGACGAGAATAAATATTAGGGGGAATTAGCTTGAAATATCAAAGAGTAAAAAGAGCTTTGGATGTTTTTATATCATTAATAGCCATTATTCTTCTTTTGCCTCTATTCTTAATAATTTCTATTTTAATAAAAATTGATTCTAAAGGACCTGTGATATTTAAACAAGAGAGATCTGGGCTACATAAAAAAGTATTTACTTTATATAAATTTCGATCGATGAAAACTGAAACACCTAAATATTGTGCTACACGTAAATTAAATAAAATAGACTGTTATGTTACAAATGTTGGACACTTTTTAAGAAAAACAAGTTTAGATGAATTACCTCAGCTTTTTAATATTCTTAAAGGAGATATGAGTTTTATAGGACCAAGGCCTGTTGTGATAACAGAAACTGATTTGATTGAGACTAGAGATAAATATGGTGTTAATGATATATTACCAGGGATTACAGGATATGCGCAGATAAATGGGCGTGATGAATTAGAAGTAGAAGAAAAGACTATGTTTGATAGCTTTTATAAAAACAATATAAGTTTTACTTTAGATTTATCTATATTTTTAAAAACGTTTTTAGTTGTGTTAAAAAGAGAAGGGATAAAAGCGAAAGATACAAAAAGGACTCAAAAAAGAGAAATTGTTTTACTCAAAACTAAAACAGATAATTACATAAACGATGACAAAACAATGGTAAAATAAAGTTAAAAGATATAATCCCCATGCTTGTTATAGCATGGGGATTTTTTCGCGGGAAATTTATATTTGTTAATTTATTTAAAAAATTATATTTATAAGACAAAAAAATACAAATTTTGAGTATTGTACGAGTATACAATTAGAGTATAACCATATTAGATACTCTTTGAAAATAATTTTTGTGAATTATTTCCATATTATTTGGATATGAATTGTAGTATTCTTACAAAAAAATATTTACTGTTGAAAAAACTGTCAAAATGTGATATAGTAATAGAGCTGTAGAAAGTTATTTTGAAAGAGGCTATTAAGCGCTTTGCAAAAAAAGTTTAAATGTTTGCAGGCGTATAACGCATTTAGGTATTTATAAGTATTTTTATGTATTGATTTTTAAAATGCTTTACTAAATAACTTATATTTTAAAAATACTGTTTTAAAAAAAGCTACTAATTAAAATTATCATAAGAATGCTTAAAGATTATTATTACTTTTTAGGAGGAGTACTATGGCACAGCAGTCGACCAAACAAAGGGGTTCATTTGGAAAATTATTTTTGGAGCCACCCCCAAAAACAAGGATAAAAAATGAATCATTTATTAAAAAGCAATTCAAAATTTTTCAACCATTAATTTTTGTTGCTTTGTACCTTTTGTATTTTTCTTCTTATCTAGGAAGAAAACAACTTTCATTAGGGTTCCAAGGAGCACGATCTAATGGGTTAAATGGAATAGAAGATATATACCCACAATTAGGTGCGTTATATGGAACACTTTTGATGGTGTATTATTTATCATATGCAGTTGGAAAAATAATTGGTGGTATAATTGCTGATAAAACAAATCTTAGAATAATGTTACCTTTGTCTGTTGGTATTGCAGCATTGTTACCATTAGGAATTATAGGTGGAGTTGAGTTTTATTCAGCAAATGGTTCAATAGTTTTAGCAAAATTAATTATGATTGTTTCGTGGGGATTGTCTGGCTTTATTCAAGCGGCCTCATTCCCATTGTGTGGAAAAGCCCTTACTTATTGGTTCTCTAACAAAAATCGTGCGACCGTTTGGTCTTTTTGGTCGACTTCGCATGAATTGGGAGCTTCTGCCTCTTTTGTATTATCCTGGTTTTTAATTAAATCTTACGGGTGGGAATGGGTATTTATAGGACCAGCAATGATTTCTGTATTAGTTGCTATTTTTGGATTAATTGTTCTTAGAGAAAAACCGGTTACAATGGGTTTACCTGATGTAGAAACTTATGCAGGTTGTGCACCTAAAAAAGAAGAAGAGGAAAAGGATACTGATACAAGAACTTATGGTCAAGTATTTTTTCAAGATATCTTCAAAAATAAAACTATTTGGATATTAGCATTATGTTTTATATGCGTATACATAATAAGAAGTGGTCCTGTTGACTGGATGGTTAAAGCATTTGAAAATGATCCAAAAGTAGTAGGAAAAACTACTATTGTTCCAGTGTTTGGAGCATTAGGAACTTTATCAATCCCTGTTGTTTCAAATCATATATTTAAAGGTAGAAGAGCTCCGGCGTTATTCTTGTATTTCCTAGTTTCAACGATTTGCTTTTCAGTAATTAGGTTAGTTACACCATTTGATGGCCATGCGATTATTGCTCTTCCTGAATCAACTGTAGATATAATTCAGTGGATAGCATTACCGCTTCTTGGTATAGCAACTTATGGACCATTGGTTATGATTGGTGGAGTTGCATCTATTGAGTCTGCCTCTAAAAGAGTTGCAGCAGCTACTACAGGATTTACCGGTGGTATAGGTTATGTTGGAGCAATATTCATTTCTTATTTTGGAAAATTTGCTCAAAAGAATGGTAATTTTGGTATGCTATTTTCAGTTATGTTAGGAGCTTCTGCATTAGCTACAGTACTTATTACTTTATTATGGAATCAGCAAGCTAGCAAAGACTATAATCATTAAATTTAATAGATAGTTTATCTCCTGTCTTTTATAGATAGGAGATTTTTTATTAATGAGTGAAATAGGACCTTAAAATTGATAAAATAAATTGTAATACAATGTAACAGTTTTGTAACTATTAGTTTTCTTGCAACATGTACATAAAACATGGATAATAATGGAAAAAGAAAACCAAGAAATCAAGAAAAAAACCTGATAAACAAAATAAATCGACTTTTTTTAGTTATTTTAACACATATGTATTTATGCAAAATTCACAAAAACATTGTTTAAATATATTTGACATAAACTGTTTTAGCCAATATAATAAAAACCAGTAAGTTAAACGATACTAATAAAATAACTTACAGGCAATATAAAATAAAAAACTTATTGTTGCCGAAAATAAACTGAAAAAGGAGATTGTTTATTTTATGCTAAAAAACTTAAACCAAATTGTGCAACATAATATTAAAAGATTAAGTGTGTTTTTGGTTATGGGAACAGTCATAGTAGCGAGTACAATTTCTGTTACAGCGTTAAGTCAGAGAGTGTATATAGAAGATGGAGAAAATGTAACTACTTTATATTCTATAAAAACAGAGGTGGCCGATGCTCTTAAACAAGCGGGTGTTGAATTAGGTCCTGACGATACAACTGAAAAAACAGATAATGAAGATGGAACCCGGATTAAAGTTTTTAGAGCATTTCCTGTAACGGTTGTTGATGATGAAGAAACTATTGAGGTCAATATTAGTAGAGGGACTGTTATGGACGCAGTTGATAAATCTGGATTAACTGTAGGTGCCGAGGACATTGTAAGTCCGTTATCGTCAACTGAGCTATCTAATGGTATGGAGATAAATATTTTAAGACGATATAATATAACATTAATAATGGGAAAAGAAGTTAGAAATTTAGTTGTTCCAGCAGGGACAGTTAGAGAAGCTCTTAAGTTTTTAGAATTACCTTTAGGCGATGAGGATAGTGTTAATGTTGATCCTGAATCTAAAGTTTTTGAGGGGATGGAAATAAATCTTACCAGAGTTGAGTACACCGAAAGAAAAGAAGAGGAAGAAGTACCTTATTCAAAAACTACAACTATGACGGATTCCCTTTATGAAGGGGAGAGAAAAGTTGAATCAGGAAAAAATGGAACAAAAGAAATAACTCTGAAAGATAAAATTGTCAATGGAGAAGTGGTAGAAACAAAAAGAGTTTCAGAA
>CAKSGI010000144.1 GCA_934454005.1 uncultured Eubacteriales bacterium
ACTAGAGATCGTATATATGGAGAATGCGAATGGAAAAACAGGACTATTTCAATTATCGATACAGGGGGAATAGAGCCTTATTCTGATGATATAATATTATCTCAAATGAGAAGACAAGCTCAGCTTGCAATTGATTCATCCGATGTTATAGTTTTTGTTACAGATATAAAAACGGGTTTGGTATCAACAGATAAAGATGTTGCAACAATGCTTCAAAAAAGCGGAAGACCTGTTATATTATGTGTTAATAAATGCGATAAAGTAGGAGATACAGAACCTGAATTTTATGAGTTTTATAATTTAGGCTTAGGTGATCCATTGCAAGTTTCATCGGTTCATGGGCATGGTACTGGTGATTTACTTGATGCTATTTATGAATTTTTACCTAATGAAGGCGAACAAGAAGATAAAAGTGATGTTATAAGTGTTGCAATTATTGGGAAACCAAATGCAGGAAAATCATCACTTGTAAACAAAATATTAGGGAATGATAGATGTATAGTTTCTAATATAGCCGGGACAACACGTGACTCTATTGATACAGAGATAGAAAATAGTCATGGTAAGTTTATATTTACAGACACAGCAGGAATTAGAAAAAAAAGTAAGATTGATGATGCTATTGAAAAATATAGTATAATAAGGGCTAAAATGGCAATAGAGCGTTCTGACGTTTGTGTTATAATTATAGATGCTACAGAGGGATTTACAGAGCAAGATTCTAAAATTGCAGGGCTTGCTCATGAAGCAGGGAAAGCATGTATAATAGCGGTTAATAAATGGGATGCAGTTGAAAAAAACGATAAAACAATGCTTAAATATAAAAAAATACTGGAAAATGATTTTTCGTTTATGTCTTATGCACCTATTATATTTATATCTGCAAAAACTGGTCAAAGGCTAGATAAGCTTTTTGAGATGATAAAAATAGTTTCAAATTCAAATTCTATGAGGATTTCAACGGGGACTTTAAATGAAATATTAGCTCAGGCTGTTATGAGAGTACAGCCACCTACAGATAAAGGGAGAAGATTAAAAATTTATTATATGACCCAAGCATCTACGAAACCACCTACGTTTGTCTGTTTTGTAAATTCAGCGAAACTATTTCATTTTTCTTATCAAAGATATTTAGAAAATAGAATACGTGAAACATTTGGTTTAGAAGGGACACCTGTTCATTTTGTTATACGTGAACGTTCAGATAAGTAATATAGGGGGATAAGTTTTTCAATGTTTAATTATCTTATTGCGATATTTTTTACTTCTGTAATATCGTATTTATTGGGAAGTGTAAATTTTTCTATTATTATTACAAAAAGAACAAAACAGCATGCAGATATAAGGACAATGGGTAGCGGAAATGCAGGTTTTACTAATGTACTTAGATCGGTTGGGAAAATACCTGCGATATTAACTATATTGGGTGATTTTTCAAAAGGTATAATTGCTATTTTGTTAGGTAAACTTATTTTTTCTTCTGAGTTTTTATTTGGAAATCAGAGTTCCGAGATTATTCAGTATGGATCTTATTTAGCTGGTTTTTTTTGTTTTTTAGGTCATATATATCCATGTTTTTTTAACTTTAAGGGAGGCAAAGGAATAGTTACAACAGCATCTATAGTATGGATGATAGATTGGAGAGTATTTGCGATATCAATGGGTGCATTTTTAGTTTGTTTAATATTTTCTAGAATAGTGTCTTTGTCTTCTTTAATTGCAGCTTTTACTTTTGTGTTGTCATTATCTATTATTAATTATTTTATAAATTATAAAATTTATAGTGTTTCAATTAGATTTGTTATAATTTCATTTGTCTATTCTTTAATTATATTTTTATTTATATTATATTCACACAGATCAAATATAAGTAGGTTACTAAATGGAACAGAAAAGAAACTTAAAATAAAAAAGAATTGAGTTTTGAGCTTAAAACCTCTTTTTCTTGCATATAAGTTAAGAAAGGGAGGTTTTTATTATGAAATTATTTATTTTAACAAAAGGAAAGTTAGTTGCTATAGGTTGTTGTGTGTTGACATTGATATTAACAACCTTTTTATCTGTAAGAGGAATATCTGCTGTAAGTACAGCAGCGGCAAGTTCAAAAAAAATTCCAATATATTATGTTCAAAAAGAAGAAAAAGTTGTTAGTTTATCATTTGATGCAGCTTGGGGAAATGAACAAACACAGGATTTATTAAACATACTTGAAAAGTATAATGTTAAGACAACATTTTTTTTAGTTGGATCTTGGGTTGACAAGTATCCAGAGTCTGTAAAAGCAATTTTTGATGCGGGCCATGATGTATCAAATCATTCAAATACTCATCCACATATGTCAAAACTTTCAAAGGATAAAATGAAATCTGAGATCGAAGAATGTAATAACAAAATAGAAAAAATAATAGGAGTAAAACCTATTTTATTTAGACCTCCATATGGAGACTATAATAATTCTGTAGTTGATGCAACAAATGAATTAAATATGTATTGTATGCAATGGAATATTGATAGTTTAGATTGGAAAGATCCTTCGCCTGAACAAATTAAAAAAAATATTTTGAATAAAATAAAACCAGGTTCTATTATTTTAATGCATAACGGGGCAAAAAACACACCAGAAGCGTTACCGTTAGTTATAGAGTCTATAATAAATGAGGGATATAGTATAGTGCCTATTTCTCAAATAATATATCAATGTCCATATATGACAGATCATGAGGGTAAACAATGTCCTAATAGTTAATTATAATGTAAAAATAAATGTAAGTATAATAATATAATATATATTTAGTTTTAAAAATCCTACTTTATTAGGCATTGATTTGCCTAATAAAATAGGATTCTTTAATTCAATATGGAGGTTATATATGTATCGGTTTTTTTATATAAAAAGACTGCTATACAATTGTTCTGTTTAGTCAATATATTATTTTAATATATATGAATACAATTATAACTACTAAATAATTGTATTTAACTGATATTAAGTCATCTTACTATTTTTAATAACTTTAAGCCTAGAAAATTCTTCTCTATCTTTTTCATCTAAGGAATCAGTAATAAATTTGACTGTTTCTTCAAAGCGAGGAATCATAATATTTTTAAGAGCATTTGCTCTTTTTTGTGTCTTTTTTATTGCATCAGCTAGTCTGTAAACACTATTTTCTATTTCAGCCAAGTCTGCAGTGAGTTTTTTAACTTCGATAAACTTTAAATAAGCCTCATCAAGCATAGAATTAGAGGAATAAAGTCCATAAGGTACGCCAGAACTTTCTTCTTTTTCATCAGATATAGAGACAATAGGTATTTCTACCCCCATAACACTTCTATAAGATAATTCCAACGAATTGTCTTCCTTAATTGTATTTGATAATTCATCACATATTCCAAGGGTTATATTGGCCTTTTGTAATGCAAGATATGCACTGCTGTATGTAGAATCTATTTTATTTTGTATTTTAGATGCATGATCAATAAGAGCTATAAGTTCTCTTACCAATATATTTCTTTTTCTATCTAAAAGTTCAAAACCGTTTTTGGCAAGCTCAAGAGACTTTTTGGTAGCCATTAGATTACCTTTTGTTGGAATAGCTTGTATAGCCACTTAAATACACCTCTATTCTTTAAAAATTTGACTTATTAATCATCATCCTCTTCATCTGTAGATTTATCTTTATCTGTGACTATATTTTTAGCTTTAAATAAATTGTCAGACGAATTATAATACTTATCAAGAATTTTTGAATCGACTCTATCGAGTTCTTCTTTTGGAAGAGTTGATAGTAATTGCCATCCAAGATCAAGACTTTGATCTATGGTTCTATTTGCGTTAAAACCTTGATTTACAAAATATATTTCAAATAATTTTCCGAATTCTATATATTTTTTGTCAATAGGGGAGAGTTCTTCTTCTCCTATAACAGAAGCAAGGGATCTAGCTTCCATAACTTTTGAATAAGATGCAAACAGTTGATTTGCAACGGATGAGTGGTCATATCTTGTATAGCCTTCTCCTATACCGTCTTTCATTAGACGTGAAAGTGATGGAAGTACAGAAACTGGTGGATAAAATCCAGTACCCTCGAGTGTTCTGTCTAAAACAATTTGACCTTCTGTGATATATCCAGTAAGATCTGGTACAGGATGAGTTATATCATCGTTAGGCATTGTAAGAATAGGGATCTGAGTTACGGAACCTTTTTTGCCTTTTACCATACCAGCCCTTTCATATAGAGAAGCTAAATCAGAATATAGATATCCAGGATAACCTTTTCTTCCTGGGATTTCGCCTTTAGACGAACTAAACTCACGAAGAGCTTCTGCATATGAGGTCATGTCAGTCATTATTACAAGAACATGCATATTTAATTCAAAGGCCAAGTATTCTGCAGTTGTTAAAGCGCATCTAGGAGTCAGGGTCCTTTCTATAATTGGATCATTAGACATGTTTAAAAACATAACCACTTTCTGAAGTACTCCGGATTCATCAAAGCTTCTCTTAAAATATTCAGCAACATCATTTTTAACTCCCATTGCTGCAAATACTATACAAAATTTTGAATCTTCTTCATCTGCTATTTTTGCCTGAGTTGCTATTTGAACAGCTAACTCATTATGCTTCATCCCAGAACCAGAAAATATAGGGAGTTTTTGACCTCTAATTAGAGTCATTAATGTGTCTATGGTTGATATACCAGTATTTATGTAATTTCTTGGGTAAACTCTTGATACTGGGTTTATAGGGGTACCATTTATATTCATGCGTTTATCTGGAAAAACATCTCCAAGACCGTCAATAGGTTTACCAGCACCATTAAAAACACGACCTAAAACTTCAGAAGACAAAGCAATTTCCATAGGGTGCCCTGTTAAACGAGTTCTTGTATTTACTAAAGATATATCTCGGGTTCCTTCAAAAACTTGAACCACAACTTTTTTACCATCTATTTGAACTATTCTACCTTGTCTGATTGTTCCATTAGATAACCTAATATCTACTATTTCTTCAAAGGAGACATTTTCAACGCCATCTAACACTATTAAGGAACCGTTGATTTCTTTGACTCCAACGTAATCTAGAATCATTTAATTATCCTCCCAATTAGATCTTTAACAATTCTGCAAATGAATTGTCAATATCTTTTATATAATCATCAAACATCTCAAGTTTATTGTTTGGAATATCATATTTCATTTTTATTAGCTTATCGAACAAACCGAGCTCTATTATTCTAGAAA
>CAKSGI010000145.1 GCA_934454005.1 uncultured Eubacteriales bacterium
CTCATTAAGTGAAGTCTTGCTTTTGCTAAAAAAGCTGAATTCTTAAATTCTTTAGAATATACTATCCCATGATAGGAATCATCCGGCTTTGTAAATTCAGGAAAATTTCCATTACTCCAGTTAAAATTTCCGCTATCAACTAAAACTCCACCAAGAGATATTGCATGACCATCTAAATATTTAGACGTCGAATGAACTATAATATCCGCACCAAATTTAAATGGATTACAATTTATAGGTGTTGGAAAAGTATTGTCAACAATTAATGGAATATTATGTTCGTGAGCAATATTAGAATACATATTAATATCCGCCACAGCCAATAACGGATTGGACAAACTTTCTATAAATATACATCTAGTATTTGATTTAATCGCTAATCTTACCTCACTCTCATCGGCACCAATGCTTATAAACGTTACATCAATGCCCATTTCTTTCAATGTTTTATTAAGAAGATTAAACGTTCCTCCATAAACTGCACTTTGACAAACAATATGAGAACCTGAACTACAAATATTTAAGATAGATAAAAGTGTAGCTGCTTGCCCAGATGATGTTATTATTGCACCTATTCCACCTTCTAATTCCGCTATTTTTTTCTCTACCGCATCAGTAGTAGGATTTGAAATCCTGGTATAAAAAAATCCGTCACTTTTTAGGTCGAATAAATTACCCATAGACTCTGCAGAATTATATGTAAATGTTGTACTTTGGGTTATTGGTATTACTCTTGGTTCTCCCTCTCCTGGGAAATACCCAGAATGCAAACATTTTGTATTTATATGATAATCATTCATACTATTTTCTCCTTTTTATATGAGTACTCTATATAAGTTTATGCCTCAGATACTATCACAAATAACTTCACTAAGTGATAATACTTCTGAGGCATTATTTTCATATAATATTAAAAAATACACAATTTACCGAAATATAGGCTGTATTTGTTCTTTATTAATAGCCTTCTCGATAGATGGTAACAACATATCAAAATGAGCTACCAATGAATTTGGTTTCTTTTCCGGATCATCTTGGGACATCGGAACAAAAAATATATTTTTTACGTTCAAAAGTTTACCTACATTTTGAGCTGTTGCGCCAAGTGCATCATTCGTTGCTAACGCTATTAATACAGGTTTTTTTACCCTTAACTGAGATTTAGCCGCCATTGTCACTGGTGTGTCTGTTATAGCATTTGAAAGTTTTGCAAGAGTATTACCTGTACAAGGTGCAATAACTATTATATCTGCTATATTCTTAGGACCTATTGGTTCTGCTTTAGGAATCGTATTTATAATTTTTTTTCCACATATATTTTCAATCTTATTCACAAAATCATTTGCCTTACCAAACTTTGTATCTAATTTACTTGCATTTTCTGACATTATTGGAATAATATTATATCCTAAATCTATAAGAGATTTCATTTGATCAATAGCCTTTGAAAAAGTACAAAAGGATCCACAAATTGCAAATCCTACTGTAATGCCTGTCATGTTTCTTCCTCCTCTATAATATTATAAATTGTCTTTTTTATAATCTCACCCGCTTTTTTAGGTGCAACTTTTCCCGGCAACGAGAGGGCCTGAATAGATTTTATTCCTAATCTTGTGGCAGCCTCTATATCTACACCTCCAGGAGCCGAGGCTAAATCAATAACAAGAGAATTTTGTGCACTAAGTGCTAAAGTGTGTGCATCAAATATCATATATGGTATCGTATTAAATATAATATCATATCCGCTTGATAATTTTATATTTTCAGTTTTTATATATTTATAACCTAATGATTCTATATAGGCAATATCTTTTTGACTTCTTGCACTTACTATTAAATCTGCTCCTATGCCTGTCAACATTTTGGACAAAACCTTTCCAATTCTTCCAAAACCCGCTACTAAACATCTAGAACCATTAATAGTTCCAGGATATTCACTCATAGCTATTTCTACTGCACCTTCCGCTGTTGGTACCGCATTTCTTATTGCAAAATCTTCTCTTACTGAATAATCATGTATATCAACTAAATTCCAAACATCGCTTATATTCGTTAACCTTGATTTAATACCACAAAACACCATTTTATCCATAAGCAACTCTGCAAAATCATCGTCTAATATTATTTCTTTATTCGAGTATGGTGCATTTAAAGCATTGTTTATTTTTATAACCGGTAACGGCAGTATTATATATTTACTATTTAAAATTGTTTCCTTAACTGTTACTTGTCTTATTCCGTTATAAAAATTAATCTTCTCAAATCCAGAAACATTAACATTGTACCCATCCGACGATATAGATTCTGCCATTGCTATTTGTCGTTTGTCCCCTCCTATAATGCCAAAATTATCTATTGCAAACATAAGATAAGCCTCCTGCAATTTTTTTATTAATAATAATTAAAGATATATATTCAACTTATAAAAAATTATTCATTTTTAAATGTTATTTATACTTACCAATTGCCTATATATATTACATATTATGGTAGTTAGCCAAGTATGGTGTATTATTAATCTTTAATGCCAAATCTTCTAAAAATAACCTCTCGACAAAAAACAGATTATGAGGTAGCATTATAATGTTTATAAATATATAAAGAAAGGTCCAATCTATGATAACAAATAAAAACAAATCCATTGGAATATATATACATATCCCTTTTTGTGAAAAAAAATGCCCATACTGTGATTTTTATTCTATAAAATATAATGAACATATGGTAGATATGTATATAGAATCGATTTGTGATTCAATTAAAAACTGGTCACAAAAAATACATAATCCAATAGACACTGTGTACTTAGGGGGTGGAACCCCTAGTATTATAGGTGAAAATAGATTATATAAAATAATCTCGACTATATTCGGATACCTTACAGTTGAAAATCCAGAAATAACAATAGAAATTAATCCAACAAAAGGAAAACTACTTAATTTTGAATATTTAAAAAAACTAGGTATAAACCGTCTATCTGTTGGGTTACAATCGGCAAATATAAATGAACTAATTGCATTAGGTAGATCTCATGACTCAAATGATGTAAAATTTCTCATGAAATCTGCTCAAAAATCTGGAATTGATAATATCTCTCTTGACTTAATGTTAGCCATCCCATTTCAGACAAATAAAAGCCTTAAAAATTCAATAAATTTCTGCAAGTCAATCGGAGCTACACATATATCCGCATATCTATTAAAAGTAGAAAAAGGAACATTATTTTATAAAAATCAGTCAGAACTTAATTTACCCAATGAAAATGATACAGTAAATTTATACTTTACAGCCTGTGAAGAACTTGAAAAAAATGGATTTATCCAATATGAAATTTCCAACTTTTCTATTTCCAAAAAAGAAAGTAAACACAACTTAAAATATTGGAATTGTGAAGAATATCTCGGAATAGGTCCATCAGCACATTCATTTATAAACAATAAAAGATTTTATTATAAAAACTCACTTAAATCCTTTATAAATAAAGAAAAACCCATACAAGATGGTATGGGTTCAGACATGCTAGAATACTCTATGTTAAAACTACGCCTCTCTAACGGGCTTAAAAATAATGAATTCAAAAAAAGATTCTCCCAAGATATTCCTAAAAAATATTATGCAAATGCTAAAAAGTATGAAAACTGTGGGTTAGTCATAATAACAGAAAACACAATAAAACTTACAAGAAAAGGGTTTATTGTGTCAAACGAGCTGATTTCTGAAATAATATTATAACTTAAAAGTTAATAATACCTAGTAACTCCAATTGCCTTACCTATTACTTTAGTATCTTCTAATAACAACGGTATAAATTTGGAATTTCCAGGTACTAAATAATTTACACCCTCTACTACTTTTAACGAACGAATCATAATTTCATTTTTATAAATGACACCTGCTAAATCATCTGATTTTAAATCATTAGTTTTTGTTAAAAAAATTATGTCCCCTGGCAATATCGAATACTTCTTCATGCTATCATCAAATATTCTAACAGCTATAATGTTATCCCTATATAAATTGGGCTCCGTAAATGATACATATCCTTCGATATCTTCTCCAGAAAAATTAAGTGTATTTTTATCGAGCCTTGTAACTATTGGTACCTGTAAATTTTCAATTTTAGAAATATGTATAGCTCTATTAAGCCCTGATTCTCTAGATATATAACCTTCTTTTTCTAACACCTTTAAATGATTATGTACTGTTGAGGTAGACTTAATCCCTGTAGCAACACATATCTCTCGTACAGACGGAGGAATACCATCTTTTACACACTCTCTAAGATACGAAAGTATCTTTTTTTGATTATTGTTTAAATTCTCCATTATACAATCAGCCCCATGTAAAATTATCAACCAGTAAAATTACATACTGATATAGATATTTTATAATACATATATAAAAAAATCAATACAATTTAATTAAAAATTATTTATACTTATAAAGATTAAAAGTGTAAATAAAAAATCTCAATACATAATTTTTATAAGCAAATTATAAATTAAAATTTAAATTAAGCATATTTAGTAAAAAAGATGGCAAAAATAATCTCGGAGGTGCACTGAAGATGAACAAAATAAATTTTGAAAATCCTAAAAGAAAAAGAAATTTAAACAAAAGTTTCTATGTGGCACTTGGTATATGTTTGGTTGCTATAGGTGCGGCTTCATTCACCACATACAAAAGTGTTAAAAACTTTGTTGATCCATCCGAGCCAATGCCAAATAACCATAGTTCCGAAATTCAAAATAGTACACAAGTTGATACTCCTATTCAAGGAATAACGGACCCATCATTTAAATCTAACACAGATGAAATCTTTAAAAGCAAAGAAGCAAATACTCTACCAACCAAAGAAGAACCTTCCAAGCAAGAAAAAGAAGATCTTATCATATTTCCTTCTGGAAAGGAAATTATAAAAGGTTTTAGTGACACTAATCCCGTATATTCAAAAACATTATCAGATTGGCGAGTTCATACAGGTACAGACTTCAAAGCTGATCAGGGCAGTTTAGTAAAATCAATGAATAGTGGAACTGTTACAGACGTGTTTGATGATCCCGCAATAGGTATGACAGTAGTTATAGATCACGATCAAGGATTTATTTCCTACTAC
>CAKSGI010000146.1 GCA_934454005.1 uncultured Eubacteriales bacterium
TACATATAGTCTTGATTTTGATGTTTCAAATCTAACATCAACTGATTTAACTGAAGCCTATATGACCTGTAAAGAAAAAAATAATCCAAGCGGAACGGCTTTGTTTTGTAAAAAACTAAATAGTGGAATAACAAAAATTTCTTCGGGAAAATATAAAGTATCTTTAACAAGAGCAGATACAATTAATTTAGAAATTGAAGAAAAATATATGTATGATATTGAAATCAAATATGGTAATGAAATTAAAACTATAGTTAGTGGTACTTTAAAATTAATGCAAGATTATACAACTCCGGCAGATGAAAATTCTGATGAGGAGAGTGGTACATAGTGATTGAAATAAGTGAAGAAAATAGTACAAATGTTATTGTTGAAACCGAAGAGATTGTTGTACCAACAGGTGTATTAGGTCCGACAGGTGCAACAGGCGCAACTGGTCCGAAAGGTGATAAAGGGGAAAAAGGCGATAATGGAAAAGATGGCTCAAATGGCATTATGATTTTTGCCGGAGATACTGATGCAACCAAAATAGAGAAATTAACTAGCGCTGTAGAAAATGGTAATTTGATTCAATCATTATTTTACAAAAGTGGTACATTTAATAATATATATGCAATATGTAATTATTACTCATATGAAAACAACACTCAAGTGTTTCTTTTTTCCTCATTTTCCGAAATGTGTTTTGCGATTGCAGCATTTAGTTTAGATACAGAAAACACATTAAAATTTTCTGAAAAAATTTATGAATGGGAAGAATTTATTTCTGATAAAATAACGGACAATTCATATTTTGCATCGTTTGCATTTTGGGGCGATGGTACAACTAAAGAATTTACATATACTTTTGATCAATATGTAGAAGAAGTCTATGCTTATACACCGCCTCTTATTACTTTATATAAAAAAAATAGTGATAATACTTGTACACTTATTCAACCATCTATCGTATGGAATGGTGGAAAAACTATAACTATAACACTAGACCAGCCTCTAGCTGAGGGAGAACGTTTACAGGGAACGATACAATATGGACACGCTATGGTGTAGGTGATATTATGATTAGAGTTTATGATAGCAATGAAAAGTTATTCAACAATAATGGAATTAAAATACTGCATCCTTTAGTTGCAGAAATCACTAAAAAAGATAATAGTGATTATTATATTGAACTTGAGGATGTGTTAGAAAATTTAGCGTATTATCAAAAGGGCTTGATAATACGTGCTGACACTCCTTGGGGGAGTCAAGGATTTAGATGTGATAATCCAGAAATAAATAATAATAAAATCAAATGTACAGCTTGGCATTTGAGCTATGATAGTAAAAATTATGTGATTGCTGATAGCTATGCCGTTGATAAAAATTGTAATGATGCATTAGACCATTTTAATTCAGCTACAGATTCTACAAGTCCTTTTACTACAATTAGTGATATATCAAAAATAATAAGTACACGAGTTGTAACAAAGAGTTTATTTGATGTTTATGAAGAGTTTATTTCAGATGATAAATACGGTGGCCATTGGTATAGAGATAATTGGACTTTAGGTATACAAAATAGTATTGGTCAAGACAAAGGTGTTGTATTAGCTGTAAATAAAAATATTACTGATTTTGTTGTAAAAGAAAATTGGGATGATGTTTGCACTAAAATATTACCATACACTACCGATGGTGAAAAAAGAATCTATTTAGATAACAAGTTTGTTGAATTGGATTTAGGATTATATGATATTCCTTTTACAAAAGTTGTAAAGTTTGAAAATATATATTCAAGTAGTGATTTTGATGATTATTCAAGTTATGAAACAGCTACTAAAACTTGGCTTTTGGAATCAGCAAATAAATATTTACAAAATAATAAATTGCCTAAAATAAATTACTCGGTTGGTGCTGAATTATCAAATGTTAGTGATGTTGGCGATACAATCTATGTTAAACATCCAAAATGTAAAATTGATATTACAACGAATGTTATAGGAATAGTTTATGATTGTATAAAAAATAGCTATGTAAAAATTGAGTTTGGAAATTTTAAAAAGGAAATTAAAAATCTAACCGATCAGATTAGTGCAGAAGTCGAAAAAAATACAAATGAGCATATTAATGATAGTAAGGTTCTTTTGCAAAAAGAATTGAACGAAGCTACAGCGAGATTTAATGATATGTTAGGTAATTCATATAAAATTATTGAAGAAGATAAAATAATGTTTGTTGATACATTACCAAAAGAAAATGCAAAATATGTATTAAAAATTTCAAATGGTGGAATTGGTTTTAGTTCTACTGGAATTAATGGTGTATTTACTAGTGCTTGGACTTTAGATGGAACTTTAAATATGAATGCAATTAATGTAATTAATCTGACTGCCTCACTTATCAAAGGGGGAACATTAAAACTAGGTGGAATAAATAATTCAAGTGGAACATTCGAACTTTATGATGAAACAGGAAGATTAATATGTTTGCAAGATAAAACAGGTTTAACTTGTTATGCAAAAAATGGTGATTATGTTAAGTTGAATGCCGAAGTTGGCTTCGCTGGTTTCAACAAAAATAATAGCAAAGTTTATTGGGCTGATGGCGACGTATTTCATATGCATAATGCTGAAATTGAAAATGAGGCAAAATTCGCTGGAATGATTAAGCTAGTTCCCGTTAATACCAGTACAAATAAAGGAATAGGTTTTGTTGCTATGAGCAACTAAAGGAGGGCTTATGACAGAATCAAACGATCTAAATATTGCTGTTTTAGCAGATGCTAATTTAAAAAAGAGTTTTGAGAAAAAAGGTGCTAAAGGTAATCATAAGTTTATATTAGAATTAGAAGAAGATAAAAATAAAATAAGTGTTGCAAATAACACATCAGCAGTTGATTATAAGTTTAAAATCGCACCTGTTAATCTTACTTATAATTGGGCCGAGTGGGGAACTAAAATCAAGTATACTGTTAATATCAATGGTGTTAAAGTTGCTAGTGGTTATATTCCTAAATATGACGGCAAATCTACGGTTGTATTAGCTAGTGGGACTGTTAATGTTGAGCATACAATAGATGGTTCTAAAACTATTGCTGTTTCATTCAATGTAGAAGATAATGCTAATATGTATTATACTTGTGGAAATGCTAAAATTGATGATGGTTCGATGGAATTAACAAAAATTGCAAGAGGTGAAGTTATTACGTATGCAACAGATTTTAATGATGAATCGGTTGCCGATGTTAGTTACAATAATCCGGCTGGCAATAATGTTGATACATTAGCACTTGGAATTAATATAGATGATCAATTAAAAATATCATATAGGAATGTTGAAAAAAATATTTCTGGAAGTTATAGATTTAACTTTACTAATGAAGAATTAGCTATTTTAAGAAATTCAACAACTACTTCTAATTCGAGAAAAGTACAATTCATTTTAAAAACTGTTATTGGTGATAATACATTTTATTCTACTATTCAAAAAGATTTTTACATAATAAATGCTAATCCTGTTTTTAATGTGAATCAGGTGTCGTATGAAGATACAAACACTTCAGTTGTTAATATCACTAAAAACAATCAAATGATTGTACAAAATAAATCTAGTTTAAAAATTAATTATACTAATGCTACCGCTTTAAAAGAAGCAAGCATATCAAAGTATATTTTTACTTTAAATGGGGTTGAAGAACAAGGCACTAACAATAGTGCTTTTTTTGGAAATATAAATATTTCTTCAAATGCGACTTTGAATGTTAAAGTTGTTGACTCTCGAGGCAATAGTACATCTTTTTCAAAAACTATAACTATAGTTCCTTATTCAGCACCAACTGCAAATGTATCTTTATATAGGTTGAACAATTATGAGGATGAATCTTATTTAAATGTTGATGCAAGCATTTCTAGTATTAATAACAAAAATACAATGACTATAAAATATAGATATAAATTATTGAAAGATAGTTTTAATGATTTTGTTGTAATTAATGATAATGTAAAACAAACTTTTTCTCTTAATAAAAATAATGAGTACATATTTAATATAGTTGTTATTGATGCGTTTAATGAAAAATTTGATAAAGATTTTATGCTTCCTAAAGGCGTATTTCCGATGTTTATAGATGTTGCAAAGAACTCGGTTGGTATCAATGGCTTTCCTGTAAATAACAATAGTTTTGAGATATTTGGGAATATGTATATTAATGGCAATTTATTATCATATTATCTGCATCCAATCGGTTCAATTTATGCTTCAGAAAATGCAACTGATCCGCAAACCCTTTTCGGCGGAACTTGGAAAAATATAACTGATAAATATTTGTATGCTGCTGGAACAAAACATCCGGCTGGTTCATCGTTTGGTAGTGATAAGATAAAACTATCAGCTGATAATTTACCATCATTTGATATTCCTAGCACAGAATTGAAAGGTAATTTTGGTGAAGTTTTTAGTGGTGCTAACGATAAAACGAGTGGAATTGTAACACGTAAAAATAATTCAGATAAACAATACACAAATTATAACACCGATACAAATAAGTGGTCTGAATATGCAATTAATGCATCACACGGACATAAATTTGTCGGAAAAAATACTGAAATCGATAATACACCATTTGGCTATGCGTTTTATGTGTGGGTAAGAACAGGTTGATTGGTGGTGAAATAATGAAAGAATTTGTAGAAAAAATAAAGCCATACACAATTTTTTTGGGATGGATTATTACAACTTTAGGCTTTTTATGGATGATTTTTTCAACGTATTATAAATTGAATGATAATTTAAAAGTTATTCAAAAATCAACTTTGAGAAATACTATATGGAATGAAAATATACCTATGCACGATAGGTTAGAATCATGCGATAGCTATTTAGCACTTGGCTATAATAGTGAAACAAAAAAATATTGTAATAAATTATTAGAGAAATAAGGAAGTGATATATATATGAAACAAGGTAATCAATTTTATTTAGAAATACAAATTGAAGATACAGATGGTGCTAATTTAGATATTAAAGGTGTAGATAAAGTCCAATTTGTAATCAAAGACTTAGTTAAATTATATGATGGCTCAAATAAAG
>CAKSGI010000147.1 GCA_934454005.1 uncultured Eubacteriales bacterium
GAAAAGAGGTATTAAATCATTGCCTACCTCAAATTTTAAGAGGGTAACTACCTACCTACCTCAGAATTTAAAGAACCTTAATACTTAAGAATAATAATGAGCTAATTAAGGAAATTATTTCGGCTATTCCTGATAAGAAATATATTTGGGAATATATTATTGATTCTCTTGATCAACAAGAAGCTAAAAAGAATATTGATTATATTTATAATTACATTGATTTATTTGAAAGCTTTTATGAGGTAAGCGAGAATCATTCATATTGTTATCGTACAGAATATTATACCTATCAGGATGCCCAATATTATTTAAAGCTTTTAGCTAATGTTAAAAAAATGATTAATGATGAGAAAAATCCTAAAAGATCTACTAAGGATAAACAATTTTATTATTTTGAGGTTGATGATAGCTTAAGAATTTTATCTAAGGATTTTGGAGTTTTAAGGGAAGATGTTGATTTTAAAAAGATAATTGAAAATGCTTATCCTGATATTGAAAGACCAACGCTTGCTCAAAGTGCAGCAAGCCTTCTATATACAATCATTATGGAAAAGCCTTTTGTTTCCTATAATTATGAAGCAGCTGCTATAATGACCTTAGATTATTTAGATTTAAATAATGCTATTTATAGACGTGATAAGAGTGAAAATTTTATTAATCCTCATTTGACATTAAATGTTAGTCCAAGCGATTTAATGTATGCGATTAAGCTAGTAGATGATAATAAAAGAAAGAAAAAGGCTGATGTTATTAAGAAAATTGTTCCTTTATTTGGTATGAAAAAGATTTCTTATAATTATGAAAAAAAACAAAAGCTTGCTAAACTCAAAGAAAATCCTACAAAGGATGAAATTTATCGTTATATTGTTTATTTTACAGAGCATTATCATGGTTATCAGGGCTATTATGAATATTATAAAGGCAATAGTATTGTATACAAAATTCATTATCATGGTGAATATACTAATTTAAAGTTTAATATTCTTAAAAGTATGGAGAGTCAGGATACTTTAGTTTTTGACTGTGAGGCTCATGCCTATACTGAAGGACCTACAGATTTATTACATCGTGCAAAGATTACGGCTTTGATTTATGAAGAAATTAAAAGAAGAAGCTATGATGATATTTTAAATGATTATTTTAAAGAACTAAAAATGGACCTTAAACAACTTTATGATTCAAGCATTAAGATTGAATTTAACCTAAAATGGGATTATGAAATAGATCCTGATTATGAATGGTGATATTTGATGTTTTTTAAAATGATTAGCAAAGTATCAATCTTTGGTAGTAAAGATTGATAGTATACTATTAATATTATTGTATAAATATTGATGGTTTGCGTATTTTTGGATATAATATAGTTATTGGCGATAACATGGTATTGTTTACAGAAGAAAATATTATTGATTTACTATATTCATATAATCCCTGGTGGCGTACAGGAGTTGTTCAAAAAGAATTTGACAAAAAAATGAAAAGAACAACTTATTATGAGGCTAATAAAATTTTTAACAATTCAGAAATTAGAAGAACTGTTTTATTAAGTGGAGCAAGAACTGGTAAATCTTATTTATTATTCAATATTTTTTACAATTATTTAATTGATAATGGCATTAGTGATGAAAATATTATTAGAATTAATTTGGAGTCTATAAGATATGAAAATCTTCGAAATCCGAATGCTTTATACAATTATTTAGTTAGCAAAATAATAAATAATAAAAAGTATTATATTTTTATAGATGAAATTCAATTAATGGATAGGTTTGAAGATGTTGTTAATGGCGTTAAAACTGATTTCAATTGTGATTTATATATTACAGGTTCTAATTCTAAATTATTATCTAGTGAAATAAATACAAAATTGAGAGGAAGATGAATTGAAATTAAGGTATATCCATTATCATTTAAAGAATTTTATGATGGTAAAAAAGATAAAAATGTGGCATTTAATGAATATATTAGATTTGGAGGACTGCCATATATCAATTCTTTAGATAAAGAATATGAAAAAAAGAATATTTAGAAATGATTAATAATACTGTAGCAACAAAGGATATTATTGATAGAAATAATATAAGGAATGAGGAGTTGTTTAATGCAGTGATTGATTTATTATGCTCACAAATTTGCTCTTATGTTTCACCTAATAAAATTGCAAACACTTTAGTTAGTAATGGATTTAAAACTTTAGATAGTGAAACAATTAGTAATTATTTAAAATATTTATGTGACGCCTTTTTGTTTTATAAAGCAATTAGATATGATTTAAAAGGAAAAGAATACTTAAAGACTTTAAATAAATATTATATATGCGATCTTGGTCTTCGAAATCAAAGGCTTGGTTATAGACAATTAGAAATGACTCATATTATTGAAAATATAGTTTATTTAGAGTTATTAAGAAGAAATTATCAGGTAGACATTGGAAAAAATAAAGAATCTGAGATTGATTTTGTTGCAAGAACCTATGATGATTTATATTATATTCAAGTTTCTTTATCAATTGAAAATGAAAATACAAGGATGAGAGAGGCAAATGCTTTTAAAGGATTAGATGATGGTTATAAGAAAATAATAATTACTATGGATAATAATCCTTTAATTCGCTTAGAAAAAGGATATAAAATGTTAAATTTATTTGATTTTCTTTTGAATGAAGATTCTCTTAGTAAAATTTAAAAAGAGCCAATAATTTTGTTATGAAATTATTAGTTCATTTTTCTATTAAGTTTTTTAAATAATGAAAAATAGATAAGTCATTTTATTCGAACAATAAAAATGTTTGAACGTTGACTTTGATTGTTATTTAAGATATAATATAAATGTAAGAAAGGAGAGATGATTGTGTTATATTTACTTAATTTAAAAGCAAATGGATATAAACTACTTTCTGATGATTTTAGCTTAAATTTAACTTCTAGAACTAGAGTATATCAAAATGAAAAAGAAAAAGAAATGATAGAAGTTGATAAGGGATTGTATGTATTCAGAAGTTTAGCTTTTGTAGGTGGAAATTCTTCAGGAAAGTCAACTGTACTATCTTTGTTATTAAAAACATTGTTATTCATGCAGACTGGTCGATGGGAATATGTTCCAAGAGAATTCAAAAATGATTATATTAATATTGAGACAATTTTTTATTTAGATGGATATATTTATGAATATAATTTTATTGTTGGCAAAATTGATTTTGAAAAATTATCTTTGGCAAATAAGTTTTCACCTATTACCAAAGAAAATTTAAAGAAAATGAGATATGATAAGTCAAGAGGAATAAAGAATTTGGATTTAGTACATGAAAATGGTGAAAATCTTAGTTCGCTTTTCGAAATGTCTTTAAATGATACCTCTGCGATTACTAAAATTATTTCGAATAATATCATTGTTGATGATTTTAATAATAACAATATTACTAATTTTAATGAATCAATAGTTAGAAATACTTTTTTTACAAGTTTAAATAGTTGCGATAAGAATCTCGTATCCTCAATAATTAAATTACTTGATGATAGTATTGAATATATTGTTTGTGATGCTAGTGACCATGTTGTGTTCAAAAGAATAAATGAAACTGAATTAGTTATGCCTAAAGTAGAACTTATTTCTATATTGTCTGCCGGAACCTTTAGAGGTGTTGAATTATTTATAAGATGCATTAATGCTTTAAAATATGGTAAAGTATTTATTGTTGATGAGATAGAGAATTGCTTCCAGAAAAAATTAGTTTTTAATTTGTTGTTTTTATTTAATGATGCAAAAATTAATTCTAAGGGAGCTCAGTTAATATTTAGCACTCATTATGTGGAAATTTTAGATTATCTTAATAGAAGAGATGGTATTTTTATTACTCACAAAAATGATGGTCATATTTCTGCTTCAAATCTATATTCTGATTATGATGTTAGGACTGAATTATCAAAGAGTAAGCAGTTTGATAATAATGTATTCAATACAGCATTAAATTATAAGCAGGTTTTAGAAGTTAGGAGAAATCTAATTAATGAATTACATATTAATAATGACTGAAGGATCTGACGAGCTTGCTTTTATTAATGTGCTACTTGATAAAGGTATTCTTAAATTTAAAAGAGAAGAATTATTAATGGAAGATATCTATCACGCTAGACAAATAACTGGTGAACTAATCGGATATATACAATTACTTCAAAATGGTGATGTAGTTAGTATATATAGAGTTGGTGATAAATTATCAGATAAGTTGACTATTCCTAAAAATATTATTACTGATAAAATTGTTGCAAAATATGATATTTCTACAACTCCCGAATTTGAAGTTTTGTTTTTGTTGAATGAGGGAATCTATGAAGAATATTTAAAAGTTAAATCATCAATTAAACCAAGTGAATTTTATAAAACTAAAAATAAAAAATATAAAAAACAATCAAAATTTGTAACTGATTATTTTCAAAAATTAAGTGATGGTCAAATTATTGAACTAATTGATTTGTATGTTTCAAAACATGGGAAGGCTCATAAAGAAAATCAATTGACGTTAAAAGAAATTATAAGAGATAAAGCCTAATAAATGATATTTAAAAATTTTAAATACAACTGAAAACTGGTTTAAAAATACAAAAACAACTGAAAATCAGTTTAAAATTGTAAATGCAATTACAATTGTTACAGTTCACTCGTAAATAGGCCGCTGGTTTGGGGATGTTGGTTAAAAAGTTATCCACATTCCCTTTTTTTTGAGGCTTTTTTTCATTTTTTTGAGTTTGTGAAAACATTTTCACGCGTCCTATAATAACTTTTTTTATCAATTTTAAATTTTTCTTTCTCTCGATTTGAGTTTTAAATGTGGATAACTTTACATAAATATTTATTTTCTTATTTTTTATACTAATTAACATCTAAATTTTATTAATTTTAGCTGTTTTAAGCTTAAAAATTATCTATTTTTTATTAAAATAGGTAGTTTTTATCAATTTACAGTAATCTCATTTTCACCCACTTTCGAACTATTTTATTTATGTATAAATTATAATATAATTTAATCATAAAGGTGGTGCTTCAAATGTCTTCAAA
>CAKSGI010000148.1 GCA_934454005.1 uncultured Eubacteriales bacterium
TAAAGGCTATAGAACTTTTGAAAAAAGTAGGTTTAGAAGAAAAGGCTAATTCATATCCCATAGAACTTTCCGGAGGTCAAAAACAACGTATTGCTATAGTAAGGGCTATGGCGATGAATCCAAAAGTAATGCTTTTTGATGAACCTACATCCGCACTAGATCCAGAAATGGTCGGAGAAGTCTTAAAAGTAATGAAAGAACTAGCAGATGAAGGAATGACAATGATTGTCGTAACTCATGAAATGTCATTCGCAAGGGAAGTTGCAACAAGAATTCTTTTTGTTGATAAAGGAAAAGTTGTTGAAGACGAACCTCCCAATGAATTTTTTGATAGACCCAAAAATCCAAGACTTAAGGAATTTTTATCTAAAGTACTATGAATATCTTACATAATTTAACAGAGATTTCGATTGAAATCTCTGTTATTTATTGTATATACAATTCATTAATATTTTTTTCAACAAAATATATTGATAATAATATTAAAATATGTTAATATTTACTTAAGCAGAAAATTTAATATTATTTTAAGGAGGAATATATCATGAAAAACAAATTAATTTCATTGTTGCTAAGCTTAATCCTTATAGCAACTATTTCGCCTAAATTACCTCTAGATACTAAAGCAGAAGAATCCACCGCTTCCTTTGAATATGGCAATTATGAAATAAAATATCTTTTAGATACAAATAAATCTACTGCTACAGTAAAAGAAGTCAAAATTACAAATGGTGATACCGTTGAAATTCCAAATACAGTTAAATTTTTAAATAAAACATACGAGATTACACAAATGGACAATGATAATGATCCTATATTCAACACAGAATCCAGACAAAAACTAAAAACATTAAATATTGGCGATAATATGGAAAAAATTGGAAATTATTCAATATCCTATTGTTCTTCATTGACAACCGTGAACATAAATAATCCTTCTAAATTAGAAGTTATAGGTAATGGAGCATTTGCACAATGTACAAGCCTCCAAAAAGTATTTAATGTATCTAAAAATCTACAAACAATAGGAATTTTCGCTTTTAAAGGTTGCAATAAACTAACAGAAGTCAATTTAAGTGCTTGCACTAATAATCTCCTTATCTTGACCGGAGCTTTCGAAGACTGCGAAAATTTGCGCACTGTTAATTTACCTGAAAATCTATTTATTCTAAGCTCCGGTATATTTGCAAATTGTAAAAATTTAAACAACATATTTATTCCTGCCGGTGTTACGTTTATTTATGATGATTCATTTCTAGGGTGTACTAACTTAAGTAGCATAGACGTAGATAACCAAAATAAAATATATTCCTCAGATAACGGAATTTTGTTTAACAAGGAAAAAACAAAACTAATACTATGTCCCGAAGGAAAATCTGGAACCTACAAAATGCCAGAAAATACAGAAATAATAGATTCTAATGCATTTAGAAATTCTAATTTAACAAATGTAGAGTTATCAACTAATTTAAAAAATATATTTTCCAACGCATTTATAGGTGCCCCAAAATTATCAAATGTAGATTTCACAAAATGCAATAATTTAACAACTATCGGAGATTCCGCCTTCAAAAATTGTACAAAATTAGAAGAAGTTTCTTTACCAAACAGCATGTTATCTTTAGGTAAAAGTGCCTTCGAAAATTGCACTAGTTTAAGGAAACTAACTCTCCCCCAAAAAGAACCCCTCCAAAATGAATATTTTAATACCATAAGTGAAAGATCTTTCTATAACTGTTCTTCTCTTTCTTCAGTTAAAATTCCAACAAATGTTGAAGTAGTTGGCACTTCTGCCTTTCAAAATTGTAAGTTCTTAACTTCTATAAATTTTGGAGAAAAAGGTAAAACAACTAGAATTAAAGAGATAGGTACAAAGGCATTTCTGGGATGTAATCATACCTGGAGACTTACCCCACGTTACGCCACCATAATATTTTATGGAATACTTTCCTTCGACGGTATAAACTTAGGAGAAAATTGGCATGATGAAAAGGCTATTATTATTCCCCCTGATAATAATAATAACGTTATTGATGAAGATAGCAGCGCCGTTACTGGCAAGGATAATAACAACACAACCCCAGATAAAAATGACGGGAACAATAATCAAAATTCTAACTCATACAGCAAATTAGATAAAAACAACAATTCTAAAGCAAACAGTGAACAGACAATCACTACTGATACAAATAAAACTACATATTATTCAGCTTCAAAACCAAAATCATTCTCAAGCGGAGATTCAACAAACTACATAATAATTTACGGATTAATACTATTATCGATTGTTATTATTGGAATAATTGCAAGTATAAACATTAAAAGAAAAAAATAATTAAGCTATCCATAAAATAAATCAAATTCCCTCCAAGTTAAACTAAGTTCAAACTTGGAGGGAATTGTTTTGTAATTTCATTGCTCAATCAAATATCTACAACATAACCTAATAAAATAAAAACAATACAGTTAATTTTATTCCTTATCTGACACAAATAAACATTAAACTGCAACGTGTTATGACATTTCTTTATCTATCTCTTTTGTATAATATTTTTATATATTATTGCTAAAATAATAACTTTAAAGTAAAGTTATAGCATTATTTGAGGTCTTTATGACGGATGTGTAAAATAAATATGGTGGTGATTTATGTGAAGGAAATAGCACTTGAAATGTCTAACAAATCCAAAACAAAGGTTTTTAGTAATGTTTGGAAAACAATTGCAGTTCAAATTACTTATTTTGCAATAGGTATACTTTCATCAAGAGGCGCAATCCTTGGAGATTACTCTCCTTTTGGAACAGCATTTATCGCAGCAACTCCCTACAACTGCCTCATATCCTCAATGGCTGGATGTATTGTTGGATATGTCTTGCCATCTTCTATAAATATGAGTATGAGATATGTAGCAACTGTAATAGCTGTATCCGCAATTAGGTGGACCCTAAACGATATAAAGAAAATAACCTTAAATTCTATGTTTGCTCCTACGATTACTTTTTTAGCATCAATAGCAACCGGACTAGCTATCGCCAGTGTAGATGATTTTAAACTTAGCATTATTTTGACTGTTATTTTTGAAGCGTTTTTGTCAGCAGCTGGATCATATTTCTTTTCAAAGACAGTTAAAATAGCAAACACTAAAAACGGTATAATAGGATTTTGTCAAGAGGAATTCGTTTGTTTTTGCATGACTATTTGTATTATCACTCTATCATTTTCCAGATTGTACATATATGGAATGTCAGTAGGAAGAATTATGGCTGTACTAATAATTTTATTTTGTTCTAGATACGCAGGTGTTGCTGGCGGAAGCGTTTCTGGAATAGCTGCTGGAATAATATTTAGTATTTCTTCATCATCATTATCATATATATCTGGGGCATATGCATTCGCCGGTATGATGGCCGGCTTATTTTCCCCATTAGGAAGAGTTGCCACAATTACAGCTATGATAGTCTCCAATACCATTATGTCTCTTGAAACAGGTGATATATCCAGTATTATTTCTTCATCATGTGAGGTCTCTATTGCATCTACTATATTTATGTTAATCCCTAAAAATGTTTTAAATAGATTTACTAATCTATTTTTAAAACAGGAAAATGTTGCAAAAGTAGACTCTCTCAGAAAATCTATAGCAATGAGACTTGATTATGTTTCAAAAGCTATGGGAGAAGTATCTGAATCTGTTACTTCAGTAGCTAAAAAATTAGATGTAATAGATATACAAAATACAGATAAAATTTGCAGTAATGCCGCAAACTACACATGCAGAGAATGTGGACTAAAAGTGTTTTGCTGGGATAAAGAAGCCGACTTTACAAAAAGTATATTTCTAAAAATAAATAATAAATTAAAAAATACCGGAAAAATCAAAGAATCAGATTTTTCTGAATTATTTTCTCATCGATGCAGTAAATATCCTGAATTAATCCGCGCCATAAATAGATATTATGATGAATTTACAATCAAAGAATCTGCTCAAAGGCGCATGGGTGAAATAAGAGGTGTTGTATCAGAACAGTTTATGGGAATGAGCCGAATATTAAAAGAAATCGGTGAAGAATTTAAAAATTACGAAAAATTTAATGATTCTATTACTCAAAGACTAAACTTACAGCTAAAACAAATGGACATAACACCTTTATATATCAGTTGCAGAGAAGATAAATTTAATAGACTATCTATAGAAATAGAAATTATGAATCATGAAAGAAGAAATTTAGATAAAATAGAAATAAAAAAAGTAATATCTAAAATTTGCCATAAATCTATGGACGAGCCTTTAGTTACCTACGCTGATGACAGATGCAGAATTCAAATAAGTGAAAAACCTGAACTAGAGCTATCCATCGGAACTGCACAACATATCTGCAATAACGGTAAGCTATGTGGAGATAGTTTCCACTACTTTGATGATGGAATGGGAAGAAAAATAATAATTATAAGCGATGGTATGGGAACAGGTGGAAGAGCCGCTGTTGATGGAGCTATGACTACTAATATCATGGGCAAACTTATAAAATCCGGATTAGGATTTAATTCTGCACTCAAAGTAGCAAATTCAGCACTCCTTATAAAATCCGGAGAAGAGTCTTTGTCAACTATCGATATTACTTGTGTTGACATGTTTACAGGTAAAGCAGAATTCTTAAAAGCCGGAGCATCATTAACCTTTATAAAAAAGGGAAACAGAGTTATAAAAGTCAATACGCCATCCCTCCCTGTTGGAATTCTTCCAGACATTGAATTTTCATCAACAAGCGCTGTACTCGATGACAACGACTGGATTTTAATGATATCTGATGGTGCAATATCTAATGGAAGCAGCTGGATAGAATCCGAACTTAAAAGCTATACCGGTGATTGTCCAGAAGATTTTGCAAAACATATAGTAAATTTAGCAGCAAAAAAAAGTTATGATGGCCATGACGATGATATTACAGCAATTGCAATAAGGATTTGCACTAAATAAATTAACCTCTAAGAGATGAATTTTAAGTCTTCAACTC
>CAKSGI010000149.1 GCA_934454005.1 uncultured Eubacteriales bacterium
TCTTGCTCAAATGGCTGAAACAGATGATACACATCATTTTTTAATAATAATGACTTTACTAATTGTATAAAATCATTTAATCCCTTTCTTTCCTCCCAAACTGAAGCAACACCTAAAACAATAAACTTATTTTCTAAGTTATATTTTTTTCTAAAGTCACTTGGAGTAGGTTTAAAAACATCAAGATTTATTCCGTTGTATATAACCTTTACAGGGTACTTGGATAAAAAAGATTGTTTAACCAAATTTGCCAACCAATTTGATGGAGTAACTATAGTCATATTTTTAACAGATGTAAAAAGCTGTTTTTTCATTTGATAATTTCGTCTGGAATTATCAAAAAATAAACTTTTGGGATATCTATATTTTTGGGGACAGTTATGGCATTCCTCTTTCCATCTGTCACACCCTACATAATCGAAGTATGAACAGTGCCCTGTAAATGCCCAACAGTCATGTAGTGTCCAAATCACTTTTTTATCTGCTTTATATAAATAATCGAATAGCAATTCTACGTTTATGTAGTAGCCATGTATGTTATGTAAATGTATGATATCAGGATCATATTTTTGTATTTGTTTAATGAATCTCTTTGTTGCGTTTTTTGAATATAACCCGTGCTTGTCTGTAATTCTAGAAGCGACACCATGGACTTTTACATCTTTATTTGTACCAATCTTTATTGTTTTAATATCTTTTGGAGCGTTGCCTCTACCATAGGCTACAACACATTCATGACCATTACTCTCTAAAACCTTACATAAGTCATATGATATTTTTCCAGTACTACCATAACCACAAACAGAATTAATTTGTAAAACCTTCAATTAATTTCCCCTCCAAGTAGTAAAGTTAACAATCTTAGAATAGCTTTGGATAATCTTAGCAACCTTTACTGAGACATTGATATCTATATAATCTTCAGCAATGACAGTTTTCTCCCTATTCTTAAACATGTCAATCGCCAAATTAAGAGCTTGCTCAACATCTTCAGTCTTTATCCCACCTATAACTATAGTTCCCTTATCAAGCACTTCAGGACGTTCTGTTGATGTACGTATTAGTACCGCAGGGAAATTAAGAATAGCAGATTCTTCAGAGAGTGTACCGCTATCAGATAATACACAATAGGAATTCATTTGGAGTTTATTATAATCCAAAAAACCAAATGGTTTTAGATTTTTAACAAGAGGGTGAAATTTAAAGTTTCTATTTTGAATAAACTTCATTGATCTGGGATGAGTGGAATATATAACAGGCATGTTATATTTTTCGGCTATATTATTAATAGCTGTCATTAATGACATAAAATTATCTTCATTATCTATATTTTCTTCTCTATGAGCAGAGACAAGAAAATACTTTTGTTTTGTAAGGTTTAATCTTTCTAGGACATCACTGTTTTGAATTTCGCGCTTATGTTCACACAAGACCTCATGCATTGGCGAGCCTGTTACAAAAATAGTTTTACCGTCTATACCTTCATTAAGGAGATATCTTCTTGAGTGTTCTGTATATGGCAAGTTGATGTCTGATATATGATCAACGATTGTACGATTAACCATTTCAGGGACATTCCAGTCCCAACAACGGTTGCCGGCCTCCATATGGAATATAGGGATTTTTAATCTTTTAGCAGATATTGCGGAAAGAGCTGAATTAGTGTCCCCTAAGATCAGTAAGGCATCAGGTTTTTCCTTTTGCAGTATTTCATAAGACTTAGATATAATATTACCCATTGTAATACCCAAGTTACCACCAACAGCATCAAGATAATAATCGGGTTTTCTTAAATTTAGATCTTTAAAGAAAACTTCATTTAATGTATAATCCCAATTTTGACCTGTATGTACTAATATATGATTAAAGTATTTATCACAAGTTTTGATACAAGAAGAAAGTCGTATAATTTCTGGTCTTGTACCTAATATAGTCATCAATTTTAATTGGCTCATAATGTTACCTCGGAATTATAGTTTTTAAGTTGGTCTTGTATATACAGGAGAGATAAAAGTTTTTGTTTAACCTCTTCAACATTTAAAATTTTTGTATTATTAGAATTAAACTCATCCGGGATATTTCTTTGCTCATGTTTACCTGCAAAGTATTTACTATAATTCAGATCTCTATTATCGGCAGGAACTCTATAGAAATTACCCATATCAATAGCGTTAATACATTCTTCTTTTGTAAGTAAGGTTTCATACATTTTTTCGCCATGTCTTATTCCAATAACCTTAATTTCATTAGGGGCATTAAAAATTTCTTTTACAGCTTGGGCCAGAACTTCTATTGTGCAAGCCGGCGCCTTTTGTACCATAATATCCCCTGATTGGGCATTTTCAAATGCGAACATAACCAGTTCAACTGCCTCATCCAGGCTCATTATAAAGCGTGTCATTGTTGGATCGGTTACGGTCAATGGTTTTCCATTTTTAATCTGTTGTATAAAGAGAGGAATTACGGAACCTCTTGAGCACATAACATTTCCATATCTCGTTCCACAAATAGAGGTTTTATTTGGATTTACTGTCCTTGATTTTGCGACAAAAATTTTTTCCATCAAGGACTTAGAGATTCCCATAGCGTTAATCGGATAAGCAGCCTTATCGGTAGACAAACAAATCACCTTTTTAACACCTGCCTCAATAGCAGCTGTAAGAACATTTTCAGCTCCTAAAATATTTGTTTTAACCGCCTCAACAGGGAAAAATTCGCAACTTGGTACCTGCTTTAGTGCTGCCGCATGGAATATATAATCAACACCATACATAGCATTTTTTACACTTTGTATGTCCCTTACATCACCAATGTGATACTTGATCTTATCGTTTCTATACTTTAATCTCATATCATCTTGTTTTTTTTCATCTCGTGAAAATATCCTGATTTCTTTTACATTTGTATCTAAAAATCTTTTTAAAACTGTATTTCCAAATGATCCTGTTCCGCCCGTTATTAGTAAAATCTTTCCTTCAAACATTATTCCATACCCCTTAATTTTATATTAAATCAAAGCTTGCAGTTTGTTTTCCAAACTGTTTAAAAAATGTTCTCTCGTAAAATTTTGTTGGTAGTATTTATACGAATTAATTCCTAATTCTTCTTTGTTATTACAGTTGTAAAATTTAAGTATAACCTTAGCAAATTCTTGTTCACTTTCCGCCTCACAACAGAATCCACACTTTGCTTCATTTATAATATCCATAGTTTCGCCATCGGCGGCACCTAATATAGGCTTACCTTCTGCCATATATGTTTGTACCTTTCCGGGAAGAGTATTAGAGATAGCGCCACTTTTCCTCAGCGTTACAATCATGGCGTCTGCCATCGAATAATATCTAGGCATATCCTGTACAGGTTTTCTTCCGTAAAATTTGACAATATCATTAACATTCAACTGCTTTGCCAGATTCTTATAGTTATCAAGTTCTACACCATCACCTAAAATATGAATTTTTAAAGGTATCTTACCTTTTAGTATTTTGGTAGCCTTTATTATTGTATCAATGCCTTGTGTTCTTCCTATACAGCCGGCAAAAACCAAATCTAAAGTTTCACCGGATTTTTTAATGTCATTTCTGTTATAATCTTTGAAAATGTCCTCAGAATATTGCGGAAGATAGGCAGTATCATCTATATCTAAAACATTACTAAAATAGTTTTTAAAACCTCTTGATGTAACACAAATATTATCTGCTGACTTGTAAATTCCTCTAGAAAACTTCAAAAAGAACTTATATATCAAAGACCCTTCTTTTATACCTCCGGCAGCCAATGATGCAGGCCAAATATCCATACAATATATAAGCAATTTCTTGTTTTTTCTTCGTTTAAGAATTATTGCTGGAACTACCATAGATACCGGTGATAGCTGATTAGAAAAAATAACATCAAAATCCTCATTCAAAAATAAAGCTTTTATAGAGGATGAAACCATAAAAGTAAAGTAGTTAAAAAACAACCTAACGTTACTTCCGCTACCCTTTGACATTTCTCTGCATCTTATAACTTTTATTCCGTCTATGATTTCAATTTTGCGTTTGTGGAGCTTATATCCCTCATAAATATTTCCTTCAGGATAATTGGGTAATCCCGTTAAAACTGTTACCTTGTGACCTCGATCAATTAATCCTTTACATATGTCAGTAATTCTAAAAGGTTCTGGATAATATCTTTGGCATACAACTAAAATATTAATAACTTTCACCTTCGTTTACATAAATATTTACACTTCCAAATAATAAGTATCGGGATTATTTTTATCAAATGGTTCATTGACCCACATAACTGTAACTAAATCTTCAGTGCCGATATTTGTTATAGAATGTGTATAGCCTACAGGGATGTCTACAACCTCTAACTTTTCGCCATTCACTTTATATTCAACAATATCACTTGTTCCTACCTTTCTAAATTTAATTGATGCATTTCCTCTTACAACTAAAAATTTCTCATTTTTTGTGTGGTGCCAGTGATTTCCCTTGGTTATACCGGGCTTAGCAACATTTATTGAAACTTGTCCTTTATTTTCCGATCTAATAAATTCAGTAAAGGATCCCCTTTTATCACTATTCATATTTAATGGGTAGCTAAACTTATTTTCAGGCAAATAACTCAAATATGTACTATATAACTTTTTCTCAAAACTATCCGATAAATTAGGTAAGGATAAATCCTCGCGCATATTTTTAAAAGAATATAGTAAATTAACGATTTCACCCAAAGATTTGTTGTAAAAAACCGGAATACTCAATATTCCGTCTTTTATTTCCGATTTATTTCCTATACAAAATATAAATTCGTTAATTACATCGTCTATGTATACCAAATTTAACCTAGTTTCTTCATTGTCAACTGTAATAGGCAGGTCATTAGCAATATTATTGCAAAATGTAGTAACCGCACTGTTATAGTTTGCTTTACACCATTTTCCAAACACATTAGGGAGTCTATATACAAAAGTTCGAACACCCGTCTGTTTTGTATACTTAAACAATAAGCCTTCTCCA
>CAKSGI010000150.1 GCA_934454005.1 uncultured Eubacteriales bacterium
TAAATTAACTTTAACACAGAAATGAAGTTCCCGCACTTTTTTTATTCTACTGTAACATATGTATTGTAAACCTACAACCAATCAATCGCTTTTTTCGAAAAAACTCTTGATAAATCAGTTAAAATAGTGTATAATAATAGAAATAAAATTACTGCTACCGAGTAGTAGAATGCAAAGCATTCGTTTACACATCGTCAGGTCTTAGAAGATGTGTATGCGGGTGCTTATTTTTTGGAGGTTTTCTGATGAAAAGTGTAAAAGGACTTATCGACTATTTTTCAAAGGGCGAGCTTTTACTGTGGTGTTCGTCCGTGATCCTTATCGTAGTGTCGTTCTGCATGTTCGACCGTGAAAATTTTCTGACATTGGCAGCATCATTGGTCGGTGTCACATCGCTTATCTTCAATGCCAAAGGAAATCCTTTCGGACAATTTTTGATGATCATTTTCAGTCTACTGTACGGGATCATTTCGTTTACCTTTTCTTATTATGGCGAAATGCTTACCTATCTCGGAATGACAATGCCTATGGCGGTATTTGCTCTTATATCGTGGCTCAAAAATCCGCACAACGGCAACAAGGCGGAGGTGAAGGTCAACAACCTTGGTAAAAAAGAGATCGTGTTCATGTGGATATTGGCTATTGTTGTGACTGCCGCATTTTATTTCGTTTTGAATGCCTTCAATACTGCAAATATAGTACCGAGTACAATCTCGGTCACAACAAGTTTTGTTGCTGTTTACTTTACTTTCAGGAGAAGCCCATTCTATGCATTGGGGTATGCCACAAACGATGTTGTTCTGATCATTTTATGGGTTTTGGCAAGTATTACGGACACACGTTATATTTCGGTTGTTGTCTGCTTTGCTGCTTTCCTTATCAATGACATCTACGGATTTTTAAGCTGGCGGAAAATGAAAGAGCGCCAAAAGGCATATAACGCAAAAGTATAAGCAGTAGTAACAATTTTCCGTAGTCTGAAAAATATTTACATTCAAACATGATAGTAATCGTACACGCAATATAAAAACATGGTGTAGCATAATCGGTGCCGATGCTATGTTTTTGTCGTTATATTCTGAAAATACAGAAAATAGTCAAGTTCTGTTTTTCAAAAATGTAGGTTTGTCAAACATATATTTTTTAAAAAGTTTAAATCTCATTCAAAATTATAAACACTATTTCCTTATTAATAACAAAACTTACTTTTGAATTATACATTAAAAATTTTAGTTTTTATTATTAATCATAAAATCAAAGTCCTGCTCGTTTAGTATTTTTACATTAAGATTTTTTGCCTTATCTAGTTTGCTGCCCGCATCTTCTCCTGCTAAAACATATGTGGTTTTTTTAGACACACTCGAAGAAACTTTCCCTCCTAGCTTTTCTATAATTTCAGAGGCTTCCTTCCTTGTATACGAAGATAATGATCCCGTCAATACAAATGTCATACCATTAAACAGAGTATCCTTTTTTTTGTTAAATGATACCATATTTACTCCATGAGCTTTTAATCTGTTGATTAGTTCCTTGGATTGATCCAAAGAAAAATACATTTTCACACTCTCTGCCATAATTTTACCAAATCCATCTATGGCTTCTATTTCATCCAACGAACAATTATATATTTCTTCAATACTATTAAACTTTTCCGATAATAGCTTTGCTGCCTTTAGACCTATATGCCTTATTCCCAGTGCAAAAATGAGCTTATATAATTCATTAGACTTTGATTTTTCAATCGAAAGCAAAAGATTGTCAGCAGACTTATCTGCCTTTCTTTCAAGTTTTAATATATCTTCTTTTTTTAAGGAATATAAATCCGCCGGAGATTTTACAAGTCCACTATCTATAAGTTGCTCTAAAACTGCTTCTCCCAGTCCTTCTATATCCATAGCATCTCTTGACACAAAATGAACTAAATGCCTTAAAAGCTGGGCTGGACAATCTGTATTTGTACATCTTATAGCAGATTCGCCCTCTTCTCTTGTTACCTTAGAGCCGCAAGATGGACAATTTTTGGGCATTTCAAATACATTCTTTTTATTATCATGTTTACTTACTTCTACAACTTCAGGAATAATTTCTCCAGCTTTTCTAAGTATTACAGTATCTCCTATGGAAATTCCTTTTTCATTTATAAAATCCTCGTTGTGGAGAGTTGCCCTACTAACAGTAGTTCCAGCCAATAAAACAGGTTCAAAAATTCCTGTAGGTGTTAAAACTCCAGTTCTTCCAACATTTATTTCTATATCTAAGAGTTTGCTTTCCTTCTCTTCAGGCGGATATTTAAACGCCTCTGCCCACTTAGGAAATTTAGATGTACTCCCTATTTTCTTTCTATCTTCAAAAGAATTAACTTTTATTACTGCACCGTCTATCTGAAATGGTAGACTATTCCTTAATGCACCTATTCGCTTAACCTCTTCTATAACATCATTTATATTATCAAAAGAATTATAAAACTCAGTGACATTAAATCCTAATTCTTTTAAATAGTTTAAAGAATCCGAATGGGTTTTTAACTCTGTTCCCTCTATTTGTTGAATATTGAACATAAAAATATCTAAATTTCTTTGAGCTGTGATCTTAGAATTTTTTTGCCTCAAAGATCCAGCAGCAGCATTCCTTGGATTTTTAGATATTTTTTCTCCATTGATTTCTTGTTTTTTTACTAATGCTTCAAAATTTCTATTAGACATGAACACCTCACCTCTAACTTCAATAAACGGTACCTTTTTTTTAAGTCTTCTTGGAAGTGTTTTTATAGTTTTCAAGTTATCTGTTACATCTTCGCCAACATCTCCATCACCTCTGGTAGAACCTCTAAAAAAATCACCATCTTTATATTCAACACTCACTGATAAACCATCAAATTTAGGTTCTACCACATATATAGGATTATCAACTATTAAACGTATTTTTTTATCGAAATCTATTAGTTCTCCGTCAGAAAACACATCATGCAAACTTTCCATTCTAACTCTGTGGACAACCGGAGAAAACTTTTTAGATACATTACCTCCTATTCTTTGGGTGGGTGAATCTTCGGTTATTATTTCTGGAAATGCAGTTTCTAAATCTTCAAGCCTTCTTATCATCAGATCATATTCAAAATCTTCAATTTCTGGCAAGTCTTCATCATAATATTTCTTATTGTGATAGTTAATGGTTTCTTTTAACTTTTCAGCCTCTAGCAACGCTTCTTTAAGTTCCATAGTATACCTGCTTTCGTTTATCTCTTATTTTTTATTATATAAAAAAAGCCCTCATTTATCAACATTTTATCAAATAAAAAAAATCAAATCTATTCTTAATAGACTTGATTTTTAATCTAATAATGTAAATTTCAATTGCTGTTTGCCACCTGGGATAAACCAGATAGCGCAGAAGTATTGGATGAATTCATATCCGCATAAACATTCGGTATATCTCCTACTATAACCGTTTCTGATATCAAAACTGTTGTACTAACTGTTGTTGCAACTGGGAATCCTGGAATTAAAGCATAAACCTGAGTTTCTACATATATGTATATTCTATGTTTTGTTTGATTAATTCCAGCTTGAACAAATTCACTTTTTATATCTGTTAATACGCACCCTGGAACTGATATTTTCATATTTATTGTAGGACCTCTACCCATAAATAGTTCTACTCCAGTTAAGGTCCCTAATGGCACTGCCGCTTTTATAGGAGTTGTTGATGGCATCTTTTTTTGTATATTTGATGATATAGATGATTTAAGTATATTAACTTTCTGAGAATCTGTATTAATCGCTAATACTTTTCCATTGTTATCAGTTTTTAAAAATACAAATTCTGAATAATAGCTAGATTTTTCTGATAATTCTCTTAAAATTTCTTCATTTATTAGATTAGTTGCAACTATCTTGGCTTGATTCTCCGCTACAGATTTTACAAGCGGACGTATCTGTTTATCTGCTATAATCAACAAGAAAATAAATAATGATAAGAAAATTATCAATTTTAATTTACATTTTTTCTTTTTTTTCCCTGCCCTCCTTAACATAAAATCGCCCCTTATAATGTCTTGTTACACTATTATATACTTTACGGCGATTTTTTGTCACTTTAGTTGGCGAAAGCTAATGAAAAACTCAAAATTTCTTGAAGACTCAATAACAAATTACAATATTAATATTTTCTTTTATACTTTGAACGTGCTTTAGATTTACTTTTTCTTCTATCTTTATTATACTTTGACAATATCATAATGTATAAACCTAATAAAATTAGTGCAATAATAACCGCTAATATAACCCATTTAGAAGTAATTATTGTATGTATAATCGACATAAAAAAAACAAAATAATTTATTGAAACATCTTCGCTTGCCACTAAATCAAATGTTTCTATCTCCTGATTAGCATACTTTAAAGTTGCAATGCCTATTTTTTCTCCAGCTTTTATAGGAGCATTTACGCTTTCTGGCACGTCTGTAACAACCTCAACACTTGTACTAGACACATTTTCCGGCAACAACGCCATTAAGCTTTTTTGTGGAACTAACATTATAGTATCTTTTTTCCACGCATACTTAACTTTTACCTCCCCAACTGGAGTGTTATAATCCAATACTTTTTTTAACTCTAACGATCTCAAGGCCCATGAAAGTAGATTTTTAGAGTCTATCATCGCACCATTTCTTTCAATTTCATTTCCACTAGAATCTTCGGATGGTGCCCCTAATGCTACACAGAGATAAGTGTATCCGCTGTTAGTTGCGGTTGAAACTAAGCAATAGCCAGTAGATTCATCAACATGTCCTGTTTTTATTCCTTTTGCATATCTATAATAATAATCTCCACCTCGTACCTTATCTATAAGACTATTAGTTGTAACTAATGGTCTATCGTCACCCAAAATTGTGGACACTACTTTATTTGTTATTTCTGAAAAATAAGGTAAGCTCATAGCATATTTTGTCATTTTGGCAATATCATTTGCAGTTGTATAA
>CAKSGI010000151.1 GCA_934454005.1 uncultured Eubacteriales bacterium
GTGTAATGTAACGGATCTTTCCTCCGCATATTTTTTTACAAATCCAATTCCAGTTTTCTCAGCTATAGTAGCAATAGTTCCAGCTTTAAAAACATTATCTTTACCAAACAAAGTTTCTGTGTATCTATGAGCATCAGACTGATATTCACCAGAAAAGTTCAGATCTATATCTGGAGTTTTATCTCCATCAAATCCCAAAAATGTTTCAAATGGAATATTATGCCCATCCCTATTATAATCAGTTCCACATTTTGGACACTTTTTTGCTGGTAAATCAAAACCAGACCCATAACTTCCATCAATTATAAATTCACTATTTTTACAATTAGGACAAATATAATGTGGAAATAATGGATTAACCTCTGATATTCCAGACATCGTAGCAACAAAAGATGAACCTACAGACCCTCTTGAACCTACCAAATATCCATGTGCCTCCGAATCTGCAACTAATTTTTGTGCCGTCATATACAAAACCGAAAATCCATGTTTAGTAATAGATGATAATTCTTTTTCTAATCTTTCTTCAACAATATCTGGTAGCGGATCGCCATATATTTTTTTTGTCCTTTCCCAAGTTATCCTAACCAAGTCTTCTTCTGCACCTTCAATAAAAGGCGGGAAAACGCCTGGAGGAATAGGTGCTACTTCTTCAATCATATCGGATATCAAATTAGTGTTTTTTACCACTATTTCATAGGCTTTATCTTCACCTAAATAAGAAAACTCTTTTAGCATTTCTGCTGTTGTTCTAAAATACAGCGGTGCCTGATTATCTGCATCACTATACCCCTGACCTGCCATTAATATTTTTCTATATTCAGAATCATGTGGATCTAAAAAGTGCACATCACAAGTGGCAACCACAGGTATACCTAATTTATCTGCAATCTTTATAATAGTTTTATTGAATTCTTTTATTTCATCCTCGTCTTTTACCATTCCAGAGTCAATCATAAATCGATTATTCCCTACAGGTTGAATTTCAAGATAATCGTAAAAAGAAGCTATCTCACATAATTCATTAAAAGGCCTCCCTGCAATAACTGCTCTAAACAATTGCCCTGCTTCACAGGCACTTCCTAAAATAAGCCCTTTTCTATATTTTATAAGTTCACTTTTTGGTATCCTTGGTTTTTTGTAAAAGTACTTTAAGTGTGCCATAGAAATAAGTTTATACAAGTTTTTTAATCCTTCTTTATTTTTCACTAGTATAATTTGATGATACGATGGAAGCTTTTTTATATCAGTCCCAGCTAAATTAGTATTTATATCTTTTGTTGTTTTAGCATTTGTATCCTCTTTAAGTCTTTCTATGAGATTTATAAAAACATTCGCAAGCGCAATTGCATCATCTGTCGCTCTATGGTGATTAAAACTCGGTAATTTTAAATATTCTACAACTGTATCAAGTTTACAATTTTTTATTCCGTTAAGCATAGATCTACACATTGGCACCGTATCGACATATGTATTTTCAAAACTAATATTACACCTATGTGCACTTGCTTTAATAAAAGATACGTCAAATGAAGCATTATGTGCCACTAGAACAGCTTTATCTCCACAAAATCTTAAAAAATCTTTAACTGCTTTATCCTCTGTTGGAGCATCTTTGACCATAGAATCTGTTATTCCTGTAATTTCAGTTATTTTAGGAGGAATGTTTTTTAACGGGTTCACAAACGTAGAAAATGTATCTTTAATTTCTCCATTTATTATCCTAACCGCACCAATCTCTGTAATTCTCTCAGTTTTTGCACTTAATCCTGTAGTTTCTATATCAAAACAAATAAATTCACCATCTAGCGATTCATCTGAATCACCTAATACAGAATCTACCATATCATCCACAAAATACGATTCAACACCATATATAACCTTCATTTCAGAACCATTTTTTTTAACTTTATTAATTGCATTCATAGCTTCAGGAAATGCTTGAGCTACTCCATGATCTGTAACAGCAATTGCCTTGTGCCCCCATTCACTGGCTCTTTGTATCATTTCTTCAACAGTATTAACCCCATCCATCGCAGACATATTTGTATGTAAATGCAGTTCCACTCTTTTTTCCTTAGAATCGTCAACAACTTTTACTTTACTTACCCTGCATATGCTTTTAGGTCTAAGAACTATTTCTCTATCATATTTATCATAATTTATTTCTCCACGAACCAATACAGAATCGCCTATTTTTATTGAATCTATTACCTTACATTTTTCCTTTTCTTCAATAATCTTTAAAGTCATTGAACCTGTATAATCTGTTATATATATGCTATATATTTTTCTTTTTTTATCTCTAGTTTCATGGCAATTTATAGAAAAAACATCTCCCCAAATTATTACATTTCCTGAATCAGGTAAAACTTTTTTTATAATCATAGGAGAGTTTTTAATTACACTTCCGTATAAAGGTTTAACTGAAGACAAAGATATTCGTGGTATAAGTAATTCTCCTTCTCTAATATTTATCGTTTTCGTAATTTCCTTTTTTAAATTTTCTCTATTAGACTTTCCTTCCTTTATAGACTCATGTATTTCTATTTTCTCAACTAGTTTTTCTCTTTTTCGCCTTTCTAATTTAATATTTTCATTGTTAATATAACTACAATTATTCTCATCTACCCTTAAAATTCCATTAATTTCAACTTCTAAGTTTACTCCAAATTCTTTCCTAATTAAACTAGATAACTCTTTATCAAATTTCCTATTGGTTAGTATATTATTCCCACCATTTTTTAATGTTATAACAAGTTTATTATTTTCAATAGACGCAGTTGAATCTTTAATTATTCCATTAATACTGGCGTTTTTTTTAATAATAGTTTTAACAATGTCATAATAATATTCAACTTTAAAATCTATTAAATTGAATCTAGGACATATATTAACTAAATCTACACCTAGATCAGACATCTCTAATTGCTTTTCTGCATTAAAAATTACACGGCGTTCCACAAAATGTGAAAACGCCACTATTATATTTATTTGTTTATTTGTACTGTCTATATAAATTGATATAATTTTTCCATCGAAAATGTCTAAAACTGACTTTGAATCTTTTATGTACTTTTTAAAAAATTTCCCAAAAGTTTTCAAATATATTCATTCCTTACATCTCGTCTATCTCTTTAATAAGCTCTTCGATCAACTGATTCTCTCGCACTTTTTTTATAATTTCTCCTTTTTTAAATATAAGCCCAACACCATTTCCACCAGCTACACCTATATCTGCCTCTTTAGCTTCACCAGGTCCATTAACTGCACAACCCATTATTGCAACCTTTATATCTTTATTACAATACTTTAATCTTTGTTCCGCTTGATTTGCAAGCCTTATCAAGTTTATTTTTGTCCTCCCGCAGGTAGGACAAGATACAAATTTAATTCCTTTACTATACATATTCAAGGCTTTTAATATATCAATTCCTGCATATACTTCTTTTACTGGATCTGCAGTAAGTGATACCCTAAATGTATCTCCTATTCCCTTACTGAGTAAAGAACCAATTCCTATTGCGGATTTAATTGTTCCCATCCTTTCTGTTCCAGCTTCAGTAACACCTAAATGAAAAGGATATTCACATTTCTCAGCTAATAACTCATATGATTTAACCATCATTGTTACATCAGAAGATTTTAATGAAATAACAATATCATTAAAATCAAATTTTTCTAATAACGATGCATGATATAAAGCACTTTCGCATAAAGCTTCTGGAGTTGGATGGGAATATTTATTAAGAATTTCTTTTTCCAACGATCCAGAATTTATGCCTATCCTAATTGGGATATTATTAATCCTACAAGCATTAGCTACAGCTTTTACTCTACTATCATCGCCAATATTTCCAGGATTAATTCTAATCTTATCAGCCCCAGAATTTGCACAATCTATTGCAAGTCTATAATCAAAATGAATATCTGCAACCAAAGGAATATCAACTTCTGACTTAATTTTATATATAAGACTAACTGCCTTTTTATCCGGTACGGCTACTCTAATTATATCACATCCAGCATTTTTTAATTTTTTTGCTTGTTTAATATTTCCTTTAACGTCATCTGCTATTACATTTAACATAGACTGCACTAATACTTTTTCTTCTCCGCCTATATACAAGCTACCTATTTTTACTTTTTTGCATTTTCTTCTCATTATCCACCAAGCCCTTTACCTGTAAAAAGCCTCATAACATCACCAACAGTAAATACTGCCATTAAAATCAATAAAAGTACAAATCCAGCTGCATGTATAAAACCCTCATATTTAGGATTAACAGGCTTTCTTGTTATTGCTTCTATCAACAAAAATACCAATCTACCTCCATCAAGTGCAGGTAATGGAAGTAAATTAAATATACCTATACTAATGGTCAAAACCGCTATCATAAAAATTATATTATTAACAGCCTGAACAAATCCTTGAGCTAATCCCTCAGACGCAGCTTCTGTAATAGCAGATGCTGCCCCAACTGGTCCTGTAATTTGGTCTAAACCAAATTGTCCTGTTATAACTCCTATAAGCCCCGCCCATGTTGTCCTTATCATACAAACAACGCTTTTAAAAGACTGTGATATAAGAGATAAAAATGTTTTTTGGATTGGTTCAAGGTAAAAATCTAATGATGGTATTTCATTCCCAGAATTGTCAGTAGTTGTAGGAAACCTAACATTTTCAAGATTAACAATTTCATTACCTCTTTTAACAGTTATATCCATAATAGAATTTTTATTAGTAAATAATGCAAAGACTATGTCTCTATGAGTATATATTCTATATCCATTTACAGATACTAATGTATCTCCAACTTCAAGTCCACAAGTACTAGATACTGAATTTTCTCTAAAGCCAGAAATAGTAGTAGACACAAAATAATTACTTTGAACTAACAAAATAACCATTAATATAAAACCTAATATAATATTCATTATTGCCC
>CAKSGI010000152.1 GCA_934454005.1 uncultured Eubacteriales bacterium
GAATACGGATATCTGTTTTATGAATCGGTAACGAATCGCAGTCTGTTTCAGGAAAAGGAAGGGTTTTTCATTACAAGGGAAAATCGGGGAGAACTTTTTAAAGAGCTTCTTACTTCCTATGGTTTTAATGAAAAAGAAACCAAAGACTTCATTGAGTTCTGGGACAACAAGTTGGAAAAAGACAAGGACTACATCATGTACCCCCAGTATACTGAAACGGTAAACAAAGCTATGCCTATAAGAATAAATCCAGTTCCTAAGAACTTAGTGAGGTTGTGGTTTGCCTTTGAAGAAAATCAGGGACAGAGCTACGAAGAAACCGAGGTTTTACCATTTACACATGATGATTATACAATGATTGAATGGGGCGGAATGATTTTTAAGTAAATGAAAGAAGATAGTTAGGATTTTTTGATTTGAGATATACAATTATTCCAATATACATATACAATTACGTGTTATATTTACATATTTAATGTGGTGGTATACAATGATTAAAGGTTGAAAGACAAAATAATAATTATAAAGAATAAAACCTTTTGACCATAAATTGCATCTATATAGATATAGAAAGCAATTATAAAATTGTAAAAGAGAGGAACCAAACAATTATGAAAAACAAAATGATGTTACTAACCCTTGCCTGTACATTAGCATTAACGTCCTTAGTAGGATGTGGAAAAAACGAACCTGATAAGGAGGAAACTATTTCCGAAAGCACAGACGATGCACAGGATGTGGAGGATGTACTGAACGGAGGATGGGCAGATGCCGAAGAGGAGGAAGAGGACAATTCTTCCGTTACCAGGCCAACCCACTACGACGTACTGCCTGAAGTAGCCAATGCCACAATCGCAGATGGAGGCGTATATCAGTTTGCAGACATTGTATTATATGATGGATGTCGGATGTCTGTAGACGATGTAAAGAAAGCAGTAGCAAACTCACAGACTGGAGCAGTTTGTGTAGAGCGAAGTGATGGTAGTGGTGCTATTGACATTTATGATGAATATGAACTTAGTGTAATTGGAACAATGGAATGGAAATATATAGATCCTAACGAAGCAGGAGCATTACCAGTACCTGAAGCAGGTGTGTATTTATATTATGTGAGTCCTAGTGTATATGCAAATGAAACTTTTGGAATTACAGATTCCGTATATGCCGGTGGCGGATACAAACAAAATGAAAGACAGTCTTATTATTCAGATACGAAGACAAAAGATGACATTATTGCAGAACTTGAATCATTAGGATGTGAAAAAGTAGAAGATTTTCCTAGTTCTATGACTGCAGATGATAAAGGGTATTATATAGATAAAGGAAAAGAAATTGATTTCTTAGTAAGAGACAATTATTGGACTGGAAAAACAGCAACTGATGGTTCCATTGTAGTATATCCATGTATTGGAGATTTTCATTTTGATGATAATAATATATGTGATAATGTATCTAATGACTATAGTTCAATATATTCAAATAAATAACAATTCAAATAAATAACATTTTATTCAAATAAAATGATAATAAAGAAAAAGAAGTGTTAAATATAGCACTTCTTTTTTTTATTTAATATTTTTTACATATATTTATAAATAAAAGGAGCATTTATTATGGATAGAATAAAAAGAATAAAAATAAATACACTTGTTTGTATAGATGATGAAAAAGAAATTCAGAACACATGTAATAAAATTGATAAAATTAGCAAGCAAATACAAAACGCTATACCAAAAGCAGAGAATTTAGATTATAACACTCTAAATATTTTAAGTTTAAATATTGTAGATGTTATAAATTTTTGGACAGGATTGTTTCAGCTTGGTTATCGTAAAGATAAAAATTTTGAAGAGTCATATCAAAATTTCTTTCAATATTTATACCAGTACTTAACTATTTACAAACCTCAATATCTGTATCAAGGAAAAGTTTATCGTTACTTAGGATACAAAAGCGAACCAGAAACAAAAAAGTATATTATTCCAGAATACAATAATATCTATGTATCTTGGAGTAAGGAAAAACAAGAATCTGGATATTTTAAAGAGAAATTAAAAGAACCTATTACAAGACTGGAATATGAAATTATAGGTGATGAATACGGAATTGATTTAGAAAAAATGGATTTAAGCAAAGGTAACGAAACAGTAGAAAAGAAACATGTTCATGAACTTAGTGAATACATACATACTGATTCATGGAAGTTCTGTAAAATACGCTTTAGATGGAACAATTAGTTTTGATGATAATGGAGTTTGTACACGAATTACAGATGTTGGTGGATTAGAATAAAATTGAGCTTAGAATAAAGACAGTCACTATTCAACAAACAATAGATGGCTGTCTTTATTATTTTACATAATTTGAGTTTCTTGTTTTTCAACAGATTCAATTAAGCCAGAATCAAAAGCTCTTAATACATGTCCGCTAAATAGTTTTTGCAATGGATTTATTTTTCGCGATATAGCATACATTCCGCCTGATCTGCATACCTTTTGCTGTTGATTGTGATTCCTTATTGTATCCTTATTCTGAGAAGAAAATCCAGGAGATTCTAACAAAAAGTCATTATTTGTTTGTCCAAGTATATAATTTGGATTTTGCTTATTATCGTTGTACTTTTGCTGTATTAATTCATAATTTCTTTTATAAGGAAAATAGCCAACATCTTTTTCTTTGATTGAAGCAATAACATTTTCAAAAGAAGGTAGCGATTGCACAAATCCAAATAATAGTGAATAATAATAAGTCACTGTACCATCGATGGGATTTAGCATAATGTGATGATAATAATCAATATCAATTATGCACCCATGAATTGAGCCAGAAAATCCTAAGTCCTGTAATTCTTTAGATATCTGATCTTGAACGGTTCGTAAAGGAATTAATAGTTGCAGATACTTTGATAGAATAACCTCAAAATTATCAAATAACCATTGCATATCTGTTGACTTGGTTATTTTTTTTGTCATGCCACCATTAACAATCGAGATACCTTTTGAAGAACCTTTATTTGGATTTAGTATAAAAAAACCATAATATCCTCTTCGTTTAATGACATACATACTAGCCTTATCGTTTTGACATCGCTGATAAAGTAAGGAACCATCTCTAATAAATTCCCCTATGTATTTATAAAACTGCAAATAATCTTCTATTGATGTTTTATACAATCCATCTTCTAGTGCAAAATAAGGATTTAACTCTACGCCCGTTGTCATTATTTTAAATCCTATATTAGGATTTTCATAACCAATTTGATTATCGGCATATATAATCTCTTGCTCATTTCTATGATAGTAGTTTTGATGGTTATGTCCGTAAAAATAAACAGTATCGTGATCAATACAGGATAAGCAATCATGTACCGGATAATGGGAAACGCATATAAAACACGCCTTTTCAGCAACAGCCTTCTGTTTCGCTTCTTTATATTTTGTTTCAAAAATAGCAGTTTCTTTTATCTCAATATCTCTTGTAAAGCTATTGCAGCACACTAAGGTATCGGCATTGTATCTTGCATTGTATTTGGCAAATCCTGTACCACCATAAATAATGTAATGATTATCTTCAAAAAAACAATCATAATAATCATTTTGAAGTAGTTTAACACCTAAAGGAGTTAATGCGCTTTTGTAGTATGTTACAGCCTCATCTACAGAATTGAATCCAATGTATTCATGATTTCCTAAAACAACAATAATATCTCTATCATCGCTTAACATATGATGCTTTGAATAAAGATCTTGTATCGATAAATCTTCTAGATGGAAATTATAGAGTTTATATTTGAATAAAATCATGTTGCATTCATTTCTATATTTATCTATTAGATCTAATTTGCGGGCAATTAATTCAAGTAGTCTATCAATTCGATCAGAAATATTTTTAGAAGTATAACTTTTAACCTTTTTGTAGGCTCGGATTGTTTCAAGCCACGATTTAGACATATGGTATCTGTCTTTATAGTCTGAAACATTTTCAAAGTCCAAATGTGGTAATAACCGAGATTTCAGAATATAAATATATTCAGTTAATTTTATGATCTGTTGGCTTTTATCCTGGATAAACTGAACATCCTTTTTGGCAGATCTATATTTATTCAAATCTGTATATTTTACAAATTGCTTGAAGAATTCAATGGTTGTGTTTGTGTCAGATGAAACATCACCGTCAAAGAGAATAATTCCTTCTTTATCCATCGTTTTATACAATTGTTTTACAGTATTGTGAATAAAAAAATTTAGTGAATGATTTTCATTTTGGTGATGTAATAAATGTATATCAGATATATAGGAAATGTGTAGACCTGCATTCTTATAACCACCATAGTAAGATAAGGGATTTGTAAGAGACTCTACCTTTAATAACTGTTTATCCAAAATATTTAGAGATGTACTGCTATTATTTACTTTACATAGGTTTTCATAAGTGCATATTTCATTTGATACCGTGTTTGATAAACATTTTGCTCCGCTACATGACCGCCATTTGACGCAAGTAATACTTTTCTCGTCCATAAAATAAGTACGATTGCAAATATTACATTTCACCTTATATAATTCGTGCTTTTTAAAACCATTTATTAATTCGCATATTGTATTTGGATTTTTCTCATGTGCCAAACTTGGAAATATACGAACATACTCATACGGTCGCAAGGCATTACAGTATTTCTTTATATATGAGGTTGGAGCAGGAGCCTTTTTGTTAAACAATAAAGATTCATTCTTATTTAATTTATAATAGGAAATAAAATCACGGGAATCGAATACTTTTGGATTTTTCCAATTGCTAAACTTGCTCCATTCCTGTGATGCGGAAAAATAGATATATTGAAAAACTTCATTATAATTGGATTCGAAATCATTTGATATAACCGATAAACATCCACTTCTAAAACCATTATCTAGCATAAGCATATACCCTTTCTTAAAA
>CAKSGI010000153.1 GCA_934454005.1 uncultured Eubacteriales bacterium
GAACAGGCGGACATTTTGTTGATAATGCTTCAAATGGAGGAATTTTTGCTCCAATAGATTTAAATAATGGAACAATCGCAGATGTTGCTTTATCTGAACATGGCCAAATATTTAAAAAACATCCAGATACAGGTATAGAATTAATTGGATACAAGTTACCATATGTAAAAGAAGCATTAGAACTATGTTATAAGGCATCCCTCGAAATAGAACAAATCAAATTTGCCGGATGGGATGTTGCTATAACAGAACAAGGACCAGCTATAATCGAGGGTAATGATTATCCCGGCTATGATTTTTGGCAGCTTCCAGCCCATACTCCAGATCAAATTGGGTTATTACCATTTTATCAAAAACTTATTCCTGGACTTTAATATAAAAAAAGTCTCCTTATTAAACCTATTGTTAAATCAAGGGTTTAAATAAGGAGACTTTTTTGCTATTTTGAATGCTTATATTTATTTCTTGTGGCTATGCCACCTCTTATATGTCTTTGAGCTTTATTTAATTCGAGAATTTCTTTCACTTCTTTATAAAGTTTAGGGTCAATATATTTTAGTCGTTCAGACACGTCTTTATGTACTGTGCTCTTGCTAACTCCAAATTTTTTTGCGGCTTTTCTTACAGTCGCTTTACTTTCAATAATATATTCTCCTAACATAGCTGCCCTTTCTTCTACAATGCCTTTCACATATTCACCCTCTCCTATAAACTTATTATAGGATATTTATATGTGAACTTTAAAAAGAATATGTTGATTTTATAAATACAGCTAATTTGATAAAACCACACTTTAACATTATAAATATTAACTTTAATCCTTATTAGATAATTCATCATTATCTAATATACTCTCTATTATAAATTTCGGACGATGTTTAGATTCTAAATATATCTTACCAATATATTCTCCTACAACACCTATTGCAATAAGAATCATAGATCCAGTTCCCCAAACAGAAAGCATAAGGCTTGACCAACCAACAATAGTTTGATTAGAAAAGAATTTTATTAACACATAAATAAGCATTGCTATACTAGTTAAAAACATTATAAAACCTATAATCGTAATCATTCTAACAGGTTTTATACTAAAAGAAGTTATTCCTTCTAATGCAAAAGAAATCATTTTATTTAATGGATATTTGCTTTTTCCAGCTACACGTTTGGTACGTTTATAAAAAACAATATCACTTTCGTATCCTATCATAGGAATAATTCCACGTAAAAATAAATTATATTCTTTAAATTTAGAAAGGCCAACCAACGCTCGTTTGCTTAACAATCTAAAATCAGCATGATTAAATATAGATTCTATACCACAAAAACCCATTATTTTATAAAATAATTCTGCAGTAAATTTTTTAAAAAATGAATCTGAATCACGGTTATTCCTAACTCCATAAACAATATCGCAACCATGTAAATATTTTTCTATCATCTGATCAATTGCATTTATATCATCTTGAAGATCAGCATCTATAGATATTGCTATATCGCAATATTTTTTTGCAGTTAAAAGTCCACATAGCAAAGCCTTCTGATGTCCTACATTATGACTCAAATTAATGCCCAAAAATATATTACTCTCTTTGTTTAACCTTTTTATTAGATTCCAAGTATTATCAGTAGAACCATCATTTACAAAAACTATTTTACTCTCTTTTGATATTTTATTGTTTAAAATTAAGGATTCTAATTTAGTTTTTAACTCCTTTGATGTAAACTCAATAACTTGTTCTTCATTATAACAAGGAACAACTACATAAAGACAATTTTCCATTATGCACCTCCAACTCTTACTTTATGTTTATAATTATAATTTATAAATAAAAATAAAACTTGCGAAAAAAATCGAGTTATTTTTTACGATTGTACTTTCTTTATTGCAATTTTTATGCTACAATTAAAGTACCGTATTTTACATAATATTATAGATATTTATGTTTTTTGCATATATAAATATTAGAATTAGATTTTTCTACAAAAATTAAAAGAAAGGAATTATAAAATCAAAAATGGAAAAGACAAAAAAAATAGAAAAGTCAGGAAGCTTTTCTAAAGGATTTAAAGATGGTTTACCAATAGGCCTTGGATATATATCTGTTTCATTTGCTTTTGGAGTAATGGCAATTGATAGCGGATTTCCAGTTTGGTCTACAATACTAATGTCTACAACAAATCTTACATCTGCTGGCCAAATAGCTGGTGTTGGTCAAATAGTTGCAGGATCAGCTATCTTCCAAATAATATTAACGCAAGTTATCATCAACATCAGATATGCATTAATGTCTATGTCTATTGCCCAAAAATCTGATAGTTCTATGACAAATTTACACAGACTAATTATTGGATTTTTTATGACTGATGAAATTTTCGCAATAGCCAGTGGTAATAAAGAAAAAGTAAATAAAAAATATATGTATGGAATAGGAATTATTCCTATCTTTTCCTGGATTTTAGGAACAGTTCTAGGTGCAGTTGCCGGGGCATTATTACCATACGAAGTTCGCGATGCATTAGCAATGGCTATATTTGGAATGTTTATTGCCATCATAGTTCCTCCTGCTCGGCATTCGCAAGCAATAAGAACTTCAATAATTCTTGCTGCTATATTAAGTTGTATACTCTACTATACACCGTTCCTTAAAATATTATCTAACTACTCAATAATAATTTGTGCTATCATCGTTTCTTCTATATGCGCAAAGTTTTTCCCAGTTGAAGAGGAGGAAAAAGGCAATGGATAGCAAAACAATAATAATTTCTATACTCGCAATGGCATTAACTACATATTTACTTAGAGCATTACCATTAGTTTTTGCTAAAAAACCTATAAAAAATAAATTTGTAATATCATTTTTATACTACCTTCCATACACTGTTTTAACTGCTATGACCATTCCAGCCGCCATTCATTCTACAGATCTCGTAATACCTGCAATAGCTGGAATAATCGTTGCATTAATACTTGCTTGGCTCAAACAAAATTTAATTGTAGTTGCATTACTATCATGTGTCGCTGTTTATATTGTAGATTTAATTATAGGTTTGCCTAAAACTTAAAAATTTTATAATATTGCCATTTCTTTATGCTTTAATTTTATTGCATGTTTGAAATTGACAAGAAGTATTTTTAATAAACTTCTTGTCTTTTTTATATTTATAATACTTTAGGAAATTATATATTGATATTATTTTAACCTATTCACAAAAATTTCACAATTTTATACATTAAATTACCTTGAATTATATATTTTTTTGTGTTAATCTATAATTATTGTGGGTATTTATTACTTATTTTAAGGGGGACACCAAATTATGAAAATGAACAAATTCTCTACTATTACTTCTGATATAAAAGAACTAGCAAAACTTTGCAAAGAAAATACTATAAACCCTGCTTTATATAATAAATATGAAGTTAAAAGAGGTTTAAGAGATCTTAATGGACAAGGTGTATTGACCGGTCTTACAGAAATATCAGAAATTCATTCATGTAATATAAAAAATGGTAAACTTATTCCATGTGAAGGAAAATTATACTATAGAGGTGTCGACATAGAAGATATTATATCAGGGTTTATTTCTGACAATCGATTTGGATTTGAAGAAGTTACTTATCTTCTTTTATTCGGAAAACTCCCTAATAAAGAACAATTAAACAAATTCAGCTCTACTCTTTCTAAATATAGAACACTTCCTACTGGATTTGTTAGGGATATTATAATGAAAGCTCCTAGTAATGATATGATGAACACACTAGCAAGAAGTGTTTTAACATTGTATTCTTATGATAGTAATCCAGATGATATATCTATAGAAAACGTGTTAAGACAATCTTTACACTTGATAGCACTTTTCCCCTTATTAGCCGTCTATGGATATCAGGCCTATCATCACTATCATGTCGGAAAAAGTTTATATATACATGCTCCTAACCCTAAATTGTCAACAGCGGAAAATATTTTACATTTATTACGCGCCGATAGCAAGTATACTGAACTAGAAGCAAAAATTTTAGATATTGCACTTGTCCTCCATGCCGAACACGGAGGTGGAAATAATTCTACATTCACAACACATGTTGTTTCATCTTCCGGAACAGATACTTATTCTTCTGTTGCGGCTTCTTTGGGATCTCTCAAAGGACCTAAGCATGGTGGTGCAAACATTAAAGTTATAAAAATGTTTAATGATATGAAAAAAGTTATTAAAGATTGGAAAGATGAAGACGCTGTAAAATCATATTTAGATGACCTCCTAGAAAAAAAAGCATTTGACAAAGCTGGCCTTATTTACGGTATGGGACATGCTGTATATTCTATATCAGATCCAAGAAGTAATGTCCTTAAAAGATATGTTGAAAAATTATCTAAAGAAAAAGGTCTCATAGATGAATTTAAATTATACTCACTAATAGAAAAACTAGCTCCAAAGGTTATTGCTAAAAAAAGAAAAATATATAAAGGTGTAAGCGCAAATGTAGATTTCTACAGCGGATTTGTTTATAACATGCTAGGACTTCCTCTAGAATTATACTCACCTATATTTGCAATAGCCCGTATATCTGGTTGGTCTGCCCATAGAATCGAAGAACTTGTTAACGCAGGAAAAATAATTAGACCCGCATATAAAAATATAAAAAATCATGTTCCATATTTACCTCTTTGTGATAGATAAACTTAGTTTAAAATTTAAAAAAAGGGATATCATACTATTGAACTCTAATATTAATTTTTAGGAGATGATAGGTTTGGTTTACCCTTATAATAATAAAGATGATGATTATCTTATAGAAAATGATAAAATTAGAAAAATGACAAATATACTAAAAGAAGAAGGAAACGATGAAATTCAGTCTGACGTTAATGGTAGCTACACC
>CAKSGI010000154.1 GCA_934454005.1 uncultured Eubacteriales bacterium
CAAATCAACCTACAACTGCATCACAAACTTCAAATGAAACGGTCTCAAAAATTTCTTTAAATGACTTAAAAAGATTGCCTGAAAAAGGAGAAAGTAATTCCATAACGCAAGGGAAACTACAAGGAGCACTTATGTCGTTAACCACTTATGGATCGAGTATTATGGGAACCTTAAATACGATCTTAAAAATTTCAAAGGAAGGATTTAAAGGATTTAAAAACCTTTCTCCATTTACATATATATGTTTTTTCACGTCTTTAAGCGGTTTTGCTTACAATTACTATCAAACATTACAATCAAGTGATGCAAGTCGTTTAATTACTGTTTATAAAAACATAAAAAAGCTGGTTTATGAAGAGATAACCAAACATAAGTGGATTGGCAACAATGTGCTCATTACAGCTGTTCCGACTGACAGTTCCTGCTTTAAGGGATATGCAGGTTTTCACAATGTTGACGGAGTACGGTATAGTAAATCTCAAAAAGCAATAAACTGGGAATTTGCACAGGCTGAGTGCCAATTTTTAAATGCAGACCACGATGATTGTTATCAAGAAGCTAAAAAAACAATTGATTGTCTGTGGGACAACCTAGATGACCCGTCAAAGTGTAAAAATAACCCTTACTATCATCCTTATTCAGAAGGTGATTAGTTATAATGTTATTCTTTTAAAAATAAAGTCTAGTACCGATATGAGGTACTAGATTTTTATAAATTAATTTTTTGAGATTTTTTGCGACTTACATTGATGCAAAAAGTTTTAATTTTTTCACTTTAATGTCAATTACATAATTTCATTTTTTACATCATATAACGCTCTCAGTAGCACTTTAACATGTACAAACCTCACAAAATAATATTTTGTTTTTCGCAAAAACGTTCGTATATCAAAAATTTATATAAATTTCTCCTTTTATATTGAATAATGTTTTTTTACATATTATACTAAATTATAGAGAACTTTCGCAGTAAAAATAAAAAGTGAGGACCAAAATAATGAAAAAACTAATCTCAATAGCACTAAGCATAACAATAGCAGTATCAGTAGCAATGTCCGCGTATATGATTCCATCCTTTGCAGTTGGGTACAACAAAGTAGTTGACAATGAATTTGGCGGAAAAACAACCTACGTAGCTACTGAATATTTAGATGATTACGTTCAGGAACTCGAAGATGAGATAAATGAAGTTGGAAATAAATACAGGGACAGATATCACATCCATCCTTGGAAAGGATTTTTATGTCAGTGGATTCCTATACTTTTAGCAATAGGTTTTCACATTTCTCTCGATTTTGCCGTAAAAATGTATAACTACATTAAATTAAAAAATTCTTTAAATGCTAACTCTCAAAACCCAACATCTACAAAAGAACTGTGGAAAAAAAGCTCACTATCATCTTTACAAAAAATGTTCGTTGGCGCAACATCCGGAATCGCTCTGTTTTTGGGACTCGTCAAGTCTAAAATTAACAGCCCAGCAGTACAAAATATTGACGCTAGTTTTGTATTTTCAAAAAACTACAGAATATTTTCCCAATTAAGTGACCCAGAGCATCCTGACTTTGTAGAATCAATCAAAACCTTTGGCGCTGAAATTATATGCCGTCCAAGCTTCCCTCGGGACAAACTTTATATGAACTGCAAAGTAAATTCACAAGAATATCTTTTTGACACTAACGACGAAGATTATTATCCTGCACTAGCTTCTGCAATCAAGCTAATAGATTATGAACACTAATCAAAGGAGGAACTCCTCGTGAAAAAATTACTATCTGTACTTTTAATTAGCTTAATTTCTACTCAATGTATAAGCACTATATATGCCGATTGCGATATGAGTTACATTGACGAGGAACAAATCGATTTTACAAAATTAAATAAAAAAAATGTACAATCAATTACTCAGACAATAGGCGACAAAACAGTAACAATAACAAAGTATGATGAGATTTTCAATATTAAAAGTTCTTTAAATAGTGAGATAAAAGATAAAGAAAAAGAAATTAATAGAATACAGAATATGGAAATAAACCCCGGTGCATTATATTATTTTTTAGAAATAGCACGTAATTTAATAACAAATCAACCTACAACTGCATCACAAACTTCAAATGAAACGGTCTCAAAAATTTCTTTAAATGACTTAAAAAGATTGCCTGAAAAAGGAGAAAGTAATTCCATAACGCAAGGGAAACTACAAGGAGCACTTATGTCGTTAACCACTTATGGATCGAGTATTATGGGAACCTTAAATACGATCTTAAAAATTTCAAAGGAAGGATTTAAAGGATTTAAAAACCTTTCTCCATTTACATATATATGTTTTTTCACGTCTTTAAGCGGTTTTGCTTACAATTACTATCAAACATTACAATCAAGTGATGCAAGTCGTTTAATTACTGTTTATAAAAACATAAAAAAGCTGGTTTATGAAGAGATAACCAAACATAAGTGGATTGGCAACAATGTGCTCATTACAGCTGTTCCGACTGACAGTTCCTGCTTTAAGGGATATGCAGGTTTTCACAATGTTGACGGAGTACGGTATAGTAAATCTCAAAAAGCAATAAACTGGGAATTTGCACAGGCTGAGTGCCAATTTTTAAATGCAGACCACGATGATTGTTATCAAGAAGCTAAAAAAACAATTGATTGTCTGTGGGACAACCTAGATGACCCGTCAAAGTGTAAAAATAACCCTTACTATCATCCTTATTCAGAAGGTGATTAGTTATAATGTTATTCTTTTAAAAATAAAGTCTAGTACCGATATGAGGTACTAGATTTTTATAAATTAATTTTTTGAGATTTTTTGCGACTTACATTGATGCAAAAAGTTTTAATTTTTTCACTTTAATGTCAATTACATAATTTCATTTTTTACATCATATAACGCTCTCAGTAGCACTTTAACATGTACAAACCTCACAAAATAATATTTTGTTTTTCGCAAAAACGTTCGTATATCAAAAATTTATATAAATTTCTCCTTTTATATTGAATAATGTTTTTTTACATATTATACTAAATTATAGAGAACTTTCGCAGTAAAAATAAAAAGTGAGGACCAAAATAATGAAAAAACTAATCTCAATAGCACTAAGCATAACAATAGCAGTATCAGTAGCAATGTCCGCGTATATGATTCCATCCTTTGCAGTTGGGTACAACAAAGTAGTTGACAATGAATTTGGCGGAAAAACAACCTACGTAGCTACTGAATATTTAGATGATTACGTTCAGGAACTCGAAGATGAGATAAATGAAGTTGGAAATAAATACAGGGACAGATATCACATCCATCCTTGGAAAGGATTTTTATGTCAGTGGATTCCTATACTTTTAGCAATAGGTTTTCACATTTCTCTCGATTTTGCCGTAAAAATGTATAACTACATTAAATTAAAAAATTCTTTAAATGCTAACTCTCAAAACCCAACATCTACAAAAGAACTGTGGAAAAAAAGCTCACTATCATCTTTACAAAAAATGTTCGTTGGCGCAACATCCGGAATCGCTCTGTTTTTGGGACTCGTCAAGTCTAAAATTAACAGCCCAGCAGTACAAAATATTGACGCTAGTTTTGTATTTTCAAAAAACTACAGAATATTTTCCCAATTAAGTGACCCAGAGCATCCTGACTTTGTAGAATCAATCAAAACCTTTGGCGCTGAAATTATATGCCGTCCAAGCTTCCCTCGGGACAAACTTTATATGAACTGCATTGTAGAATCACAAGAACGTTTCTTCACAAAAGGTTGCAAAAGTTATGATCCAGAGTTGGCTGCCACTTTAATATCCGACTCTACTCCAAAATTAGGCTATATAAATCAATAAGGAGCAAACATTATGAAAAAAATTCTATCTATAATATCAACAATTATAATAATTATTAGTTCAATAAATTTGGTTTCGTACGCTCACTGTAATATGGATATAAACTATGAAAAACTTATTGATTTCTCTGAAATTATTGAAGGAAAAACAAAATCAATTACTCAAACAATTGGCGACAAAGAAATAAAAATAATAAGGTATGACAAGATTGTCAATATTAAAGGTTCTTTAAATAGTGAGATAAAAGATAAAGAAAAAGAAATTAATAGAATGCAGAATATGGAAATAAACCCCGGTGCATTATATTATTTTTTAGAAATAGCACGTAATTTAATAACAAATCAACCTACAACTGCATCACAAACTTCAAATGAAACGGTCTCAAAAATTTCTTTAAATGACTTAAAAAGATTGGCTGAAAAAGGAGAAAGTAATTCCACAACACAAGGGAAACTGCAAGGAGCAATTGCGACATTATCTGCATATGGAGCTGGTTTTGTTGGACTTTTAAATAGTCTAGTAAAAATTTCAAAGGAAGGACTTAAAGGACTTAAAGACCCTTCCACGCTTACAGGTATATGTGTTCTCTCGACTTTAGGAGGTTTTGCTTACAATCTCTACTTTATATCACAAGAAAATAAAGTAAGTCGTTTAATTGACGTTTATAAAAACATAAAGAGGCAGGTTTATGAAGGGATAACTGATCATAAGTGGATAGGCAACAATGTACTCATTACAGCTATTCCGACTGACAATTCCTGCACTAAGGGATATGCAGACTTTCACAATGTTGACGGAGTACGGTATAGTAAATCTCAAAAAGCAATAAACTGGGAATTTGCAAAAACTGAGTGTAAATTTTTAAATGCAGACCACGATGATTGTTATCAAGAAGCTAAAAAAACAATTGATTGTCTATGGGACAACCTAGAGGACCCGTCAAAATGTAAAAATAACCCTTACTATCATCCGTATTCAGAAGATGATTAATTATAACGTCATTTTTTCAAAAATAAAGTCTAGTAC
>CAKSGI010000155.1 GCA_934454005.1 uncultured Eubacteriales bacterium
AAAAAGAGCTTCTACTATGAATGTCTTATGTAAAATATGTAAAATATTTTAAATGACTCCTAATATTATAACAGATTAATATTTAATTTACCATATGTCAGAACTATAAAAAGTATGTTTATGAAACAAATATTACTAGTAAAAACAATTAACTTTGTCAAAATGTCATTTTTATCTTGAAAAATTTATTATTTATGAGATAATTATAATAAGTCTATATGCGTAAGTTTTATTTACGACGAAATAAAGGGGGAATAAATTGAATGTCTAAATTTTGTTCAATAATATTAGCAGCAGGTGAAGGAAAAAGGATGAAATCAAATTCACCTAAAGTGCTTTCTGAAGTTCTTTTTAAGCCGATGTTAAAATGGGTTATAGACTCTGCTTATGGTGCAAATATTGATAAAATTTGTGTTGTTGCAGGATATAAAAGTGAACAAGTAGAGAAATATCTTTCCGGGATAGATATTAGGTGCGAAGTAGCTATTCAAAAAGAAAGAAAAGGAACTGCTCATGCTGTTATGATGGCTAAGGACTTTTTAATGGAGAATATTGATTCAGATGTTCTAATTTTAGGAGGAGATGCTCCCTTTATAGATAGTAAAACAATAAGAAATGCATATGAACTTCATAAAAAAGGGGATAACTCAGTTACAGTTGTATCTGCAAAATTAGGCAATCCATATGGTTATGGCAGAATAGTAAGAAATAGTATTAACTCTAAACTGGAATCTATAGTTGAAGAAAAGGAAGCAGATAATAATATAAAAAAAATAACCGAAATAAATTCTGGAGTTTATTGGTTCAAAATTTCGGAGTTATTGTCAGTATTATCTGAAATATCAAATGATAATGCACAAGGTGAGTACTATTTACCTGATGCTGTAAAACTTTTATTAAAGAAAGGTCAGAATGTGGACGCGTTTGTTTCAGATGTTCCTGAAATAGTAATGGGAGCAAATGATTGTGCACAGCTTTATGATCTTAATTGTATAGCGAGGACTAGAGTCCTTAAAAATTTAATGGCTCAAGGAGTTATAATACCCGTTATAGATGGAGTAGTTATAGGTTCAGAAGTTAAAATAGGAAAAGGAACAACTATTTTACCTGGAACCATAATAAATGGAAAGTCTCAAATAGGTGATAATTGTGTTATAGGACCTAATTCTCAAATATATGACAGCATTATAAATAATAATGTTAAGTTTAATTCTTCGTATTGCAAAAATGGCTGCATAAATAATGAAAGAGTGATAGGTCCATTTAAGATTGTTGTTAATAAAAATTTATAACTTATAAATTCGGGAGGGACGTTTATGAATTTTCATGGGAAAGACATAAAAGTATTCACAGCTAATTCAAATCCGGGGGTAGCAATTCAAATAGCAGAATGTCTAGGTATTGCGCTAGGCAGGTCGGATGTGAGCACATTTAGTGATGGTGAAATTTCAGTTTCACTTCACGAGTCTGTAAGAGGATCAGATTGTTTCATAGTTCAATCTACTTGTAATCCTGTAAACAATAATATTATGGAGCTATTAATAATGATAGATGCAATGAAACGTGCATCTGCAGCAAGAATTACTGCTGTTATTCCTTATTTTGGATATGCAAGGCAAGATAGAAAAGCGAAAGCAAGAGACCCAATATCTGCTAAGTTGGTATCTGACTTACTTACAACAGCTGGAGCGGATAGAGTATTGACTATGGATTTGCATGCTCCGCAGATTCAAGGATTTTTTAATATCCCTGTTGACCATCTTTTGGGGGCACCATTATTGTCATCATTTTTAAGAAAAAAAATAGGAAATGCAGTAGATGAATATACTGTTGTGTCTCCGGACTTGGGTTCTGTTACTAGAGCAAGAAGTTTTGCCACAAGATTAGGATGTCCATTAGCGATTATAGATAAGAGACGTCAAAGGGCAAATGTCTCGGAGGTCATGAATATAATAGGAGACGTTAAAGATCAAAAAATAATTTTGGTTGACGATATGATCGACACAGCTGGAACATTATGCAATGCAGCAAAAGCTTTGATAGAAAAGGGTGGCGCCACAGAGGTATATGCGTGTGCAACTCATGGAGTTTTGTCTGGTCATGCGGTAGAAAGAATAAAAAATAGTCCAATAAAGGAATTGATTCTTTTGAATACAGTACCGATCCAAGAAGAAAAACTTTTAGATAATTTTAAAGTATTATCAGTAGCTCCTCTGTTTGCAGAAGCCATTGAAAGAATATATTCTGATAAACCAGTTTCACCAATGTTTATGTGATGATTGAAAATATTAATTAAATCAGACGGGGTAAAAGTTACCCCGTCCATATTTATAAATAGATTTTTAGGAGAAGTTGCAATGCTCGATATTTTTAATTTTATGATGTCTAATAAAAAAAGACCGTCTGGCCCTATTGAATATATAATAGTTGGTCTTGGAAATCCTGGTAAAAAATATGATAATACAAGACATAATGCGGGTTTTATGGCAATAGATTATATAGCTGAGAAGTGTGGAGTAACTATAGATAGGCTTAAATTTAAATCTCTTTATGCAGATACTTTTATTGAGTCTAAAAGAGTTATACTAATGAAACCTCAGCAATTTATGAATAATAGTGGTCAGGCAGTAGTGGAAGCAATGTCTTTTTATAAAGTACCATCAAATAAGGTTATAATTTTATTTGATGATATTTTTCTTGATGTTGGGAAACTAAGAATAAGAAGGAAAGGTAGTCATGGAGGACATAATGGTGTTAAGAATATAATATACTTGGCATCTGAGGAAAATTTTTTAAGAGTAAAAATAGGGATTGGAGGGAAACCACATTCTGAATGGGATCTTGCAGATTGGGTTTTATCTAATTTTACTCAAAGTGAAAAGAAAAATTTGAATTTAGCTATAGAGAATTGTTATGAATCTGTTAAGCTTATCGTTTCTGGAAAGATTCAGGATGCTATGAATAAATATAATTGAGATAATTTATATATATAAGAGGGCTATAGATTTCCTTAATAAATCTAAATATATTATTATAAGGTTGGTGCGAATAAGCTTTTATAAGCTGTTCAAAATGAAATTTTTAAAAAATATATTATTGAATACACCTGAATATCAATTATTATTAAAGTCTGTTAATCAAAAAAATTCGTCAGTTGGATTAACGGGATTATCTCTGATACACAAATCTCATATAATATATTCACTTTGTAAGGAAAACAATAGGAGAGCTTTTGTTTTTGCAGCTGATGAAATTGAGGCACAAAGGATGTCTAATGATTTATTAAGTATGGGTTTAAAGGCGTATATATATCAATTAAGGGATTTTAATTTTTGTGATGTTGATAGCAAATCTAGGGAGTATGAACACAAAAGATTGGGTGTATTATTGAATGTAGTAAATAATAATTTCGATGTTATTATTACTTATATAGATGCAGGATTACAATATACAATTCCTAAAGATATATTGAAGAAAAAAACAGCAATTTTAAAAGTTTCTTTGAATATAACATCAGAAAAAGTAATTGATATATTATTATCTTGTGGATATGATAGATACGATCAGGTAGAGGGTGAAGGACAGTTTTCTGTTAGAGGTGGAATATTAGATTTTTTTCCTCCGGGTTCAGATTATCCTGTGAGAATAGAATTTTGGGGAGACGAGATAGACACTCTGTCTTATTTTGATATTGAAACTCAAAGAAGACTTGAAAATATAGATGAAATAATTTTATTGCCGTCTACAGAAGTATTAGTTGAAGATAAAAGTGGCCTTATAAAAAAAATACAAGATGTCTTAATAACTTTAAATTCCGATAAAATGAGTAAAACAAAAGAAATTTTAGAGACAGAAATTGAAAAATTAAAAAATAATATAATACCTGGTTCAATAGATAAGTTTATTTCTTTGATATATGAAAAGCTTGACACATTATTTGATTATATTGAAAGTGATGATATTATTTTTGTTTCTGAGCCATTAAAAATGAAAGATAGAATAAAGTCTGTAATGTGGCAATGGAATCAGGATTTAGAGGATTATCTTTCTGAGGGGATACTCTGTAAGAGCCTTGCAAAGTTTTCAGAAGATTATATATATGCGTTAGGCTTTTTCGAAAATCGAAATTTGATTTATATGGATACATTTTTTCACAATTCGTATGATATAAAGATAAATAATCAAATAAATTTTTTGGCTAAAAGTCTTAATACTTGGAATGGAAGTATTAAAACTTTGTGTGAAGATTTAAACTCTTTTATGAATAAAGATTACTCTTGTGTAGTTTTAGCAGGGACTAAAAAGTCTGCGATTAATTTAGTTGATGATTTGAATGAAAATGAGATTTTTTCAGAGTTTAAAGAAGAACTAGATTTTCCTGTAAATGGCAAGGTAACTGTTATGCCTGGTGCGCTATCATCGGGATTTGAATATAAAGGAACAAATTTTTCACTTATAACTTATTCTAATGTTGTCAACATTTCTAAAAAAAGAAAAAGGAATAAAAAAAATACAAAGGAACTTTATAATTTATCTGATCTTAAAATTGGCGATTATGTTGTACATTCTATTCATGGAATAGGAACATTTGAGGGAATTCATAAAATGGATGTACACAATGTAACTAAAGATTATATAAAGATAAAGTATGCAAAAGGGGATACTTTGTATGTTCCTGTGACTCAGTTAGACCTAGTTTCTAAATATATAGGACCTAGAGAAGATATGCATATAAAAATAAGTAGGTTAGGTGGTACCGAATGGAAAAAATCGAAG
>CAKSGI010000156.1 GCA_934454005.1 uncultured Eubacteriales bacterium
CTAAGAATATACCACCAAACCAGATTAATTTGCTCATTATTGATGATAAATAATCTGTTGTTGGTTTTCCTGCTCTTAGTCCAGGAATAAATCCACCATTCTTTTTGATATTGCTTGATACTTCTGCTGGATTAAATGTTGCATAAGTATAGAAGAATGTGAATCCTACTATTAATAGTAAGTACACTATAGCATTTGCAATAGAATATCCAACTGGAACAGCAGATGATGAAGTTGCTAAAGAAAACTTATAAACTCCTGCCCAGAATCCTGTTGCTGTAGCTATGTTATTATTAAACATTGGTATAATCATAGCTGGGAATGTCATAAATGATGATGCAAATATTACTGGCATAACTCCTGCCATAACCAATTTGATTGGTATATGTGTATTTTGTCCACCATACATTTTTCTTCCTACAACTTTTTTTGCATATTGTACTGGAACTCTTCTTTCTGCTTCAGTAACAAATACAACTCCAGCAACAATTAATATTGCTCCTATTATTATACCTAATACCATTAATAGTCCTGTTGTTGAGAAACCTGCTGAAGTAAATATTAATTTGTATAATGATACTACTCCACTAGGTAACCCTGCTATTATTCCTATAAAGATTATCATAGAAATACCATTTCCAACACCTTTTGCAGTTATTTGCTCTCCTAACCACATAAGTAGTGCTGTACCAGCAACTAATGACAAAACTACTAAAAATCCTGTCATAAAAGTTGTATCTACGAATATTCCTGATGATCTATAAGATAGATATATACCTAATCCTTCTACTATTGCAAGTATTATTGTAAGGATTTTTGTATATGTATTCATTTTAGCTTTTCCTTCTTCTCCACCTTCTTTTGCTAATCTTTCTAAAGAAGGTATTACCATAGCTAATAATTGAATAACGATTGAAGCTGTAATATATGGATTAATACTCATAGCAAATAATGAAAATCTAGAGAATGCTCCACCAGAAATAATATCTATCAAGCTACTAATTCCATTTGTAGATGATGACATTATTTCATTTAAAGTTAATGAATTAACTCCTGGTATTGTAATAAAACATCCAAATCTAAATATTACTATAAGTAATAATGTATATAATAATTTTTTTCTAACATCTGGTGTCTTTAAAGCATTTTTAATAGTTTTAAACAATTAAATCACCTCTATCTTTCCACCAGCAGCTTCTATTTTTTCTGCAGCAGATTTAGTAAATCTCTTTGCTTTAACTGTCATTTTCTTTTCTAGTTTTCCAGTACCTAGTATAACTATTCCATCGTTAACTTTTCCTATTATACCTTCTGCTAGTAAAGATTCTGCAGTAACTTCTGCACTGTTTGATTTATTTAACATACTTAAAGTTACTTCTGTGTATTCTTTAGCATGAATATTAGTAAATCCTCTTTTAGGTAATCTTCTATATAATGGTGTTTGACCACCTTCGAATCCACGTCTAACTCCTCCGCCACTTCTTGCTTTTTGTCCTTTTTGTCCTCTTCCAGAAGTTTTTCCAAGACCTGATCCGATTCCACGTCCTACTCTTCTTCTTACTACTTTTTCAGTAGCTGATTTAACTTCACCTAATTGCATTTAATTGCACCTCCTTTTGTTAAAATTATAGTATATCGCTAACTTTTTTACCTCTTTTTTCAGCGACTTGTTCTACAGTTCTCATATTTGTTAATCCATTAAGTGTAGCATAAACTACGTTTCTTGGATTGTTTGTTCCTATAACCTTTGTTCTTATGTCTTTATATCCTGCAAGTTCTATAACAGGTCTAACACTTCCTCCAGCTATAATTCCAGTACCTTCTGCTGCTGGTTTTAAAAGTACGTTAGCACTTCCAAATTGTCCAACATATTCATGAGGTATTGTTGTTCCTACTATTGGAACAGTAACTAAATTCTTTTTAGCGTCTTCTATAGCTTTCTTTATAGCATCTGGAACTTCTGCAGCTTTACCATTTCCAACACCAACGTGTCCGTTTTCGTCACCAACAACAACAACTGCACTAAATCTAAAAGTTCTACCACCTTTAACAACTTTAGCAACTCTGTTTATAGCAACTACTTTTTCTTTTAATTCAACTGTATTTTCTTCCATGAGTTTTAGTTTCCTCCTTTATTAAAATTCTAATCCTGCTTCTCTTGCAGCTTCTGCTAATTCTTTAACAACTCCATGATAGATATATCCGCCTCTATCAAAAACTACTTTTTTAATATTTTTTTCTATAGCCTTTTTAGCTATTAAAGTTCCAACTTCTTTAGCAGCTTCTTTATTAGCATGTTTTGTTTTTATTTCTTTATCTAATGTAGAGCAACTTACTAATGTGTTTCCTGCAACATCATCAATAATTTGTGCATATACATTTGTATTACTTCTATAAACACATAATCTTGGACATTCTGGAGTTCCACTTATTTTTCTACGAACACGTAAATGTCTTCTTTGTCTAGTAGCTTTTCTATCTATTTTAGAAATCATAATATTATTTTCTCCTTCCTTAAAAATTAATGAAAAGCTTTGTATTACTGTGTCAATCTTCGTTTCCTAATTCTCGATATACATAAGTATTATCTATGATTTTTCAACTTTGATTTCCTTGTATTACTCGTTTTTAATTAATTTTTTTAATTTTATTTACCAGTTTTACCTTCTTTACGTCTAATATGTTCATCAACATATTTAATACCTTTTCCTCTATATACTTCTGGTGGTCTTTTTGTTCTTACAACAGCTGCAGTTTGACCTACCAACTCTTTATCTATTCCTCTAACAATTATTTGATTTGGATTTGGCACGTCAAAAGTGATTCCTTCTGGTTCTACCATTTCTACAGGATGTGAATATCCTAATGTTAAAACTAGTTTATTTCCTTGTTTTTGTGCTCTATAACCAACACCATTAATTTCTAATTCTTTTTTGAATTCGTCCTTAACACCTATAATCATGTTTTTTATTAATGTTCTTGTTAAACCATGTAAGCTTCTATTTAACGCTTCATCATTTGGTCTTGAAACTTTAATTTCTTTTCCATCAATTGCTACAGTAATTGGGCTTGTTATTTCTCTTGTTAATGTTCCTTTTGGTCCTTTAACAGTTATAACATTTTCATTTAATGTAACTTCAACACCATCTGGTACTGTTATAGGTTTATTTCCTATTCTTGACATTTTCTCTTTCACCTCTTTGTTTTATTATTTTTATGCATTACCAAACATAAGCTAGTACTTCTCCACCTACACCTAATTCTCTTGCTTGTTTATCTGTTACAATTCCTTTAGATGTAGATATAAGAGCTATACCTAAACCATTTAATACTTTTGGTAATTCATCTTTAGATGCATATACTCTTAATCCTGGTTTGCTTATTCTTTTTAATCCAGCGATTACTTTATTACCTTTTTCGTCATATTTTAAAGTAATTCTTATTATTCCTTGAGTATCATCTGATATTTCTTCATAAGCTTTGATATATCCTTCTTTAAATAATATATCTGCTATTGATTTTTTTAGATTTGATGCAGGCACATCTACTGTTTTATGTTTTGATCTACTTGCATTTCTAATTCTAGTTAGCATATCTGCTATAGGATCAGTAATATTCATTTTTTCTATTTCCTCCTTTTCTTCAAAATTAATGAAAACCTACATAAGCTTTAATTAATTTTTAAACTCTTTATATAAAACTCAAAGTAAAGCAAAAGTAGTATATTGCTAGGCAAGCAAAATTTAAATTTATGAGGCGTACTCCTTGTACGTTGATTAAATTTAAATTGTAGCTTAACAACGCAAGATGCTGCTTTTCATTTGCTTTATTACCAGCTAGCCTTTTTCACTCCTGGTATCTCACCTTTGTGTGCTAATTCTCTAAAGCATACACGGCATATTCCATATTTTCTTATATATGCATGTGGTCTTCCACAAATCTTACATCTGTTATATTCTCTTGTCTTATATTTTTGATCTTTTTGTTGTTTAACTTTTAAAGATTTTTTAGCCATCTTTATTTTTCTCCTTCCTTCAAAAAATTAATTTTTGAATGGCATTCCAAGCAATGTAAGCAATTCTCTTGCTTCTTCGTCTGTTTTTGCTGTTGTTACAAATATAATATCCATTCCTCTTAATTTATCAACTTTATCATATTCAATTTCAGGGAATATTAATTGTTCTTTTATACCCATTGAGTAGTTTCCTCTTCCATCAAATGAGTTTGATGAAACACCTCTAAAATCTCTTACTCTTGGTAATGCTACATTGAATAATTTGTAAGCAAATTCATACATTTTTGTGCTTCTTAGTGTAACTTTACATCCCATGTTAACACCTTCTCTTATTTTAAAAGCAGCAATTGATTTTTTTGCTTTTGTTACAACTGGTTTTTGACCTGTTATGATACTTAAATCATTCATTGTATTTTCTAATGCTTTAGGATTTTCTCTTATATCTCCTAAACCAACATTTAAAACTATTTTTTCTAGTTTTGGAACTTCCATAATTGATTTATAATTAAATTTTTTCATTAAAGCTGGAACAACTTCTTTCTCATATTGTTCTCTTAATTTTTCCATTATAAATTGCCTCCTTTCTTAATTATTTTAATTTAGCTCCACATTTTTTACAAACACGAACTTTTTTATCTTTATCCATTTCATATCCTATTTTTGTAGGTTTGTTACATTTAGGGCATACTACATTTACTTTTGCACTAAATATACTGCATTCTACAGGTATTATTACACCTTCGT
>CAKSGI010000157.1 GCA_934454005.1 uncultured Eubacteriales bacterium
TATGCCAAAATCCAAACTGGTTCCTATGTGGGTACAGGAACATATGGAGCATCCAACCCGTGCAGTTTAACGTTCATAAATCTAAATGTCTGATTCCAGCGTCTTATTAAAACAATTTGATGGGTCTAATTATTCTCAATATTTCCCTCAAAATTTACCTCTTGATATTGCAAACCAATTTGTAAATTCAGAAGGCAAAAATTCAAACGACATTTTTAATTATTTGCGGAAATATTGTTAGTATTGGTGGAGAAAATATTTTGAAGGAATGGTAACGGAGTATTTTGAAAATAAATCACATATTGAAAAGGACACTAATATTTTTAATTTTACAAGTAATAATTATTATGATATTCCAAGTGATTTTATAATAAAACACTCTAAAAATATAATTATAAATGAAAATGGAGTCTCTCTAAAAGATGTTCAAACAACCACAATAACTTTTTCAAAAAGTGGGTATCCATGGATAGATGAATGTGTATCAGCTATACAAAAATTTTTGAATGATAACAAGCCTTGTTATTGTAGTTTTTTAGACAATAAAGTATATTATTTACCAAGTAATTCAACCGTAAACGATTATAATCCACAAACAATTGATGTTAAATATACTAACGGTGATGATACAGAGAGCTATGATGTTTATTTACAATATACTAAATTTACTTCTGGATATACACCAAACCCAGCAGAACTGGTTTCTTACACAACCAATACTTATAATAAAACTGAGACTCAATATGTTAATTCTACAAATCAATCTCAGTATCCAGATGGAGAAAAATTAGATAATTGGCTTTATACTTACTTAGGGATTCCGTTTGAAAATACTATTGACCCTTTAAAATGTCAATATGGGACATACACTGGTACAGGAAAATACGGAGCCGATAATTCAAATTCTCTAACATTTTCTTTTTAGCCATCTTTTTTAATTGTTAATAATGGTTCTTATTGTATTTTTTGCGGAGTCAAAGGCACTTTAATTGGTTTTGGGTATAATGGTGGTACGATAAAAGAAAATACAAGTTGGAATAAAAATATTGTTACATGGTATTATTCTTCTTCGGTTCGATAGGCTGAACATCAAATGAATAGTTCTGGTAAAACATATTATTATTTTGCTGTTAAATAACAATTAAATACTGATTTTTATGGATTTAAGCTAAAGCCAAATAGTAGTAGTTTTCTGAATTATTGTTAAACTAAGAAAAATTGCTGGAACTATAATATTTTAATGTAAAACCATCTAATGTAATTGGCATAGAAGAATTCATCCAAGATAGGTCTTTACTTGAAAAAATCCAAATTCCGACCATAACAGCATTTCCTCCCGGATTAACCCAGTAAGTCTACTTTCCCTAAATAAGAAAAGCCTTGGGCTAAAACTCGAACGATTAACCGTTCGACTTTATACCAAAATATTTTTATATTTATCATATTGGTTGGATTTCTGGCGGCGGGTATTATTGTGAGTATTATTTTAACTTAGAATCAAATAAGTATTTGTACTTTTGTTCTACTAAGTCAGACGAGATTACATTAATAAATTTATAAAAATCAGAAGCGACTTTTTCTTGGTATGCCTCAAACGCAACTGCACAGTTTAACAAAGAATCAAATCAATATCTTTATTATGTTCTTGGATAAATCTATTATCCTAAGCAAAAATAATAATAATTTACATTTGACCGATTCCACTAATAATCGTATGACATATTGTTGTACCAAGAAATTGTATTATTAATAAAAGAAACAAAAGTAATTGATTCTGGATAGTCATTTTTTATTGAAGTGTATATGTTGTAATCTTCCATATTTCCTAAAAAGCAAATTGGTTTGAAACTGGCTCCAGCTTGTCTTTTTACTGTTATGATTTCTCGAAAAGATTGTTTATTTAAAATTACCTCGTAAAACAGAAATAGTAATTTTGGCTAAAAGATGAACGTTTAAACGTTCATAAATATTTATGAGTGAAAATATAATTCTCTCTCAACTTACTTCCGGTGGTTATTTAGAGTTATATCCAAAGACTCTTGCAAGTCAGATTGAGGATGTGTATAGTAAGAATGAGACAAGTAATCTGTTCTTGCCCAAAGCTGGTGGGTCTATGGGCGGCATTTTGGATATGAATGGGAATAAGATTACCAACCTTCCCTCCCCTTCTACTCCTTCTGAACCAGCTACTAAGGAGTATATAGATGAATTTGACCCTTTGTTTGCAAAACATAAAAAGGTTGTCACGGTATCGAACTATGAAAATGTTTCTTTTTCTTCTGAAATTGAAGTAAAGAAAATAATTTCTGTTATTTATAAAATAAATAATTTTTCAGCCTCAATAGAAAGTGGATATTCTGAACGGTCTAATTCACCATTACATATTAATTTTACATATAATGGTTCAAGTCGTGGTGAATTTGAGGTAATAAATAATATGACCGCTTAGGATATTAGAATAAATACAATTATTCAAAAACAAAGAGAATTTTCTGGAGCAGAGTCACCTCTGTTTTTAAGTGGGGTATCATCTAACAGACTGGCTTTTGATAGTTTTTCAGTTGGCACAACATTTATAAATGGTGCATATTTAAGCTTTGAATACGACAGTCGTTTTCTTTTTAGAAATGGTAATATTGAAGTGTGGGTAAGAACTATTGACGATTAACTTCATTAAAAATCTATTTAAATTTGTATTAAACGATTAAGCATTTAACTATTGCTACAAAAGCTAAAGTCTATTTTGAGAATTTTTCTGGTACTATTGATATGTATGTAAAGTATTATAATTCTTAAATGAATTAAAAATCAATATATATTGCTTCCATTACAACTGAAATATTTATAGAAGTAACATATCTGTTACCTTCAACATAGACTTCACCAGTGCTAATCCCGTTATATCCTTTGATACTATATCCAGAGGCATATGATAAATATGATACCGAAACGTAGTCGTTTATTTGAGTGTCTCTTTTAAACATTTCGGTAATTTGAATGTTGACTTGACCTATTGGATAGATATGTACTTGTAAGCTTGTATCTACTGATGCAGAAAATCTTCCTGTTATTTTATATTTAGTAAGCAACAATGAATGACCAGCTTCAAATTCGTATTCGTTTTTTGAATTTTTAAGATATATACGCACACCATTTGTTGGTAAACTATTTATTGAATCCCCCGAAAAAGTGTCTCTGATAATAGTCATTTTCCCATCCACATATTCTTTCGTTGCAAACTAAGAACTATCAATTCCCCCCAACTACTAAGAATTATTTGCTGTAGTTGCATATGTAGCATTTTGAGAATTGTTAGCAAAAACAGCTTGATTTGCATTGGGTAAAAGCTAAGTGTAATTATTACCGTCAAAAGAGTTAATAATAATATTACTCATTTATGAACGTTTAAACGTTCATTACCCCAAACAAGGAAAATAAAAAATTGTTTGGTTGTGGAACGTTATTTCCATCAACCATTCCATTTTCGTATTCAATAAAAATTCCATGGATTTCAATATTGAAGGATTCTTTTTATAATAATTCAAGATATTATACTTGGTCAAAAAATAAATTTGAATGGTATACTGATTATAGCCCAAACAGATAGTTAAACAGTGAAGACGCAAAATATTATTGGATAGCTTTTTAAATTATTAAACCTAAATAAAAATATTCTTTCCCGGAAGAATTTAAAGAATATTCTTTGTACGACCCATAATCTATATACCATCTAATCTAATTTGGATTTTGCTAACTAAATCTCACTCTACAATCAGTTATACTTGAATAGACCATAAATCCCTATGTATTTGGTCTAATCATCAGCCCAAATTGTATTTCTCCACTTGTAATTGAAGTTGTAACAATAACCAAATAAGGAGGAGCATCGAACGTTTAAATATTTATTTTTAAGAGGAAATCTTCTCCAATAAATTGTTCACAGAAGAATATTTTTGAGTTTCATTTATCCAAATTTCAATAGAAAAAGAAGGTTTTGTGGAGTAAACAGTATAATTAGAATACTACAATGTAGAACTTATAGAATTCAAACGATTTGGATATTCTGAAATATACTGATTACCATCATCATCTGTTCCTTCTCTATAACAAAGGGCGGCTCTTCCCCTGTTGCTTATATATAAATAAGTTGGATTCCGAGAAGATGGAGTAACACACACATTTGCGTTTTCATAAGAAACAGTATCTCCGATTGATAAAGAAGAAGAGCTTCCAAGTATAAAATGATTTTGTGTTGTGCCGATTTGATTGTAACTTCCTATTACAGCCTTAGAAACTGAAGTTATAATAAACTAACCTCCAATATCAGTTGAACCAATCACTCCTGTTGGGGTAAATGTAGCTATCGCTATTGTTTTAAATTGCGATGGGAAATCAAAATAAGCCGCATTTGTTAAATCTGCTCTGACTAAAACAGGATTAAAAGAATAAGTCTACAAGGTAGCAATCCAAACATTTAAATTATTAGTGTTACAAGGAGAATCTTCTGTTAAAAAAGAATCTTTATGAAGTCCATCTAACATATCAGAATTAGACGTATACTCAGGATAATAATAAGAGTATATTCTATCAGAATTTAACTGTTGAATACGAATCTTCATAGGGAATCTATAGAAATGAACCTTATTTCGAAACATTTTAAAAAGCACCACCATAAAAACGGTGATGCTTTCAAAAGTGCTTTGATTAAAATT
>CAKSGI010000158.1 GCA_934454005.1 uncultured Eubacteriales bacterium
GATGTTACCTGCTTATCGCCAGTACAGCTAGCTAAGGATGCTGCAATTCCAATTGCAGATACAGCTGTAAAAACCTTAAATACTCTCTTTTTCATATTAATTCTCCCCTTTACATTAAATTAGACCTAAGGCTTTAGCTTAGATAATCATTCCCAATTATGAAAAAATGATTAATTAGTATTATATTCTAAAAAAAATGATTTTTCAATATAAAATATTAATTTTTTATTAATAAATGCTATTTTATTATTGTGTTCTTTTCCGTTGTGAAATTTTATTCAATGTAAAGCGTTTTAGTGTCAGTGTATATGAATATCATTCAAAGTTAATCTTTTTTTAATAAATATTATTCTATTTTATTAATAAAAAGAGAAAAAAGAATATTTAAAATTACTAAGTATAGACCATATTTAAAACATGGAAGTAACATCAAAATATAAAATGCCTCCTGATAAGATATTACGATTATAGGTCAAATTACTAATTTATAAAAGTTCCTTTTAAGTTGGTAAGGAAACGGACCAACAGCCACTTGCTGCAAAGCGTATCCACTTTTTTTACCTGGCCTTGGACACCACATTCTCTAAGTACAACGATAACTTTTGTCATAACAGGTATTAATGACTACCATTTACATTATAGCTACTTATTTTTAAAATTTCCTCTTTATTGGTGATATTTAATAATAAAAAAACTACAAGATAACATTCCCATAGGTCAAATCAACTAAATGTTAACAAAATATCTCTTTCCACAAGCTTTGCAAGTGAGCAGCTTATTTTTCTCTTTGATGGATTCCATCCCCATACAGTAATGTTAATGTCAAGTAATAACAAAAGCAAATCTACATCGATTCAAAAAGCCTGGCATTTGGTATTTCTTTAACGGATACCTCTGCTGAATCATAGCATCTTAAAATCCGCTCTATCTCTTATTTACTACATACCTTTTTTAAAACATAACTCTTCTTTTTCTTAATGCATTAGCTACCAAATAAATTACATAATGATATTCAAGAATTATATAATAAAGGACACAATTAACATCTTTTTAAATTAAAAAAAGAAAACCATATTAGTTTTCTTTCTTTTAATTTGATTTTTTATAAAGATGGAAATCATAATTGTTCCGCCAATTATATATATTATCTTCATCTCATTTTATAGTAGTTAGTATAAATTTTGTTATGAGAATAATCTGCACTTTCAATAAATATTTTAAATTTGTATCCATCTAAATTGGTATCAAATTCATAGCGAATATCAAAAATCCAAACAGAGCCGTTTGTAAAATAACCGTTATCCAAAGTGTCATTTCTTACATAATAGAACTTATACAATTTACTCGGATTATCATCAAAATATTCGGACAAATCTTCCTTTGGTTCTATGATATACCAATTTTCATTTGTATCCATGCTGAACTTTTCAATTTTAGGTTTGCCGAACATACCATTATAATTTGTTTTTAAGTACAAAAAATATGTTTCAACATTTGTCATAAATACTTCTTCACTCTGGCAAACTTGTGAAAATGAGTATCCATCATTATACCATGTATCACTTGATTGTATTTCTCCTGACAATCCTGTAGGTGCAGTCAAACCAGCAAGTCCTTTTGCTGATAGTTCTTCTTCTGTAAACCATTTCGTTGTATCGTGAGTGAAATTATCGTTTTCACTACCAACATCGTTATTTCCGCAAGCAAATAAACCGACACAAGATACCAATAAAAATACTGTGCAAACAATAATTGATAATTTTTTTCTTAACATATTCTTTTAGCCTCCATTTATTAAATTTTTTTAATAGTTTTCAAACATTCATTCTTTGCATTTTATTATTTCTATCAAAGCATAAACGTTAAAATTATAATAATAGTATATCATTTTTCGATAAAATAACAAGCAGTTTGTAGAATAATGCTTTATGATATCAGTTAAAATATATGTAATTAGTTCTATGACAATGCCTATAGTTATATTGATAAATTATTCATTCCTTAACAATACATAAAAAAATACTCAAAAAATGTTATTTAACATTTCAATAAAACTCAGAATATTGCTAACAAAATTATAAAAATCCTATTTACAAAAAAGTTTTGTTAAAATTTGTCTCTTCTCTATACCATTTTCATCAAACTATAAATTGTAAACAGCTTTATTGAAATCATCTGCCTCTTGATACAAAGAATTTTGCTCCATAATAAAACTGAATTTTCGAGTTTACAGATTTCAAAAAATTCTTCAGTTCTTAAAAATCAATTTCCTATAAAGCATATCTTTCTTCGTGTTTAACCATCTAATGTAGGTATAATGCTTCATTTCAAATTGTTTTCAGAAAAAACATAAGCAAAATATTACTACATCTTTTAATTATTCTTAGGCTTATATCCAAAATAGACTCTTCCTTTTTCTTGAATTGCACCAAGCCTTTTGTAAAATTCAATTGATGGACTGTTCCAATCAAGACAGCTCCATTCTAATTCTGAATATCCTTCATTCTTTATAATTTCCGAAAGTTTAAAAAATAATTCCTTTCCAAAACCTTGACCACGAAATTCAGGTTTTATGAATAAATCTTCTATATGAACATTAACTTTAGCAGCAAAAGACGCAAAGATAGGATAATATATCGCATATCCAATAGGCACTTCTTCTATTTCTGCTATAATCGCAGTCGCAACCTTTTTCTCAAAAAGCCAATATTTTAACAGCTTAACAGAACCTGTCATATCTTCAGGACGTTTTTCGTATGATGCCAAGCCTTTTATCATATCATAAATATAGTCTACGTCTTCTATTTCTGCTTTTCTTATCACCAAAATCTTTTGTTCCATTTTTCTCTCCTAAACAGCATTTCATATATTATTAAAAAAGTTTATGCCAATTTACTAGCGTACGTATTTCATTATTTGTATCAAGTATTCAGTATACATCCAAATTTATTTGCTTCATTTCAAAATAGAATTCATCGATAATAAAATCACTCATAAAAATCAACTCTTCATATATTACTAATACCCTTTATTGTATGTGCTTTGCTCTCAATTTGATTATGGTTGCAGGATAATAAATGTTCATAAGTCATTTCTCCGCGCAATTTTTTCAAAGATAGTAGGGATTATAGCACTTTTTCGAGAAAATTACAAACAGTTTGCGGAATAATGTAGGAACTTGAATAGGATTTTATAAAAAATATAAATAGTTCCGTAGCAACACCTATCGTCCCGTTGATAAGGCTTTCGTTCCATAGCGATATTCAAAAATAAAAAGAGCCTCATAAAAATGCCGTTTTACACTTCTACAAGGCTCTATAGTTTGTTGGCGGAAAGGATAACTGTTCCTATTTACAATGAAAAAAAGGTCTGACACAATTAGTATCAAACCTATGCTTTTCTTATGTGTGGGAATACCTATATTGATACAATTTGCGTACACCCCTTAAAAATGCGTACAGTAACAGAATTTTGCGTACAGTTAGTGGAAAGTGCGTACACCTATAAATTGTAATTTGTATTACTAATTTATATTTGGTATTTTTCTAATTACAAAAACAAATATTACTATTTCTATAATTACTAATATTACTATTGGAATAATATTACTTTGTACTAGCATAAGAACAGCAAAAGAATCTATAAAAATATGAGCAATTACACATAGTAAAACTCCCCTTGAATATTCTTTTATTGCCCCAAACATAAATGTATTACCCAATATCATTAAATAAAATATCAAATAATTTGATGAGCCTGCTGTTATCCAAGATAATCTATATATTGGAATATGCCATAAAAACCATACAAATGATATTATAATCATTTTAAGAAAATATTTTTTTTATATCGAATTTTGGTTGTAAATACCATCTCCAACCACATTCTTCAAGACCACCTTGTAGTATTGCCCAAGGCATATAGGATAATAAAGACAATATCGTTTCATTAGCAAATTTAACATTTCCTAATAAAGCTGATAGTCCATAGTATATTATCACACTACATACAGCCAAAATATATGGAGTAATTTCTTCTTTTTGCAAAAACATATTTTTAATTATTTGTTTCTTTTTTCATATTTTGCAAATATAATTGCAATAATCATAGGAACTAAATTCATTAAACTAAATAATATAGATGAACCTATTGTATTACCATCTGGATATAAACTTAACAAAATTTGTCCCACGATAAATGTAATCAATAATGTTGTTATAGAATAAGTTAATGCAATTTTATTATCTTTTCCCATTTTTTACCTCACTTTCAAACGATAATTTGTATTGCTAATTCTATATATTTACTAGCCTCTTTAATACTTAATTTGTCCATTTTATCTTTGCATTTTTCAACAAACTCTTTAACCAATTCAGGATTTGTTTTTGAATAATCTCGTAAGCTCCAACCGATTTCCTTAACTATAAAAAATTTATTACTACCAAAATTATTAACTAATATTGCTTCCAATAATTTTGTATTAGTTTTCTCTTTTCTACATAATTGATGGTCTATTGCTATTCTTCTTACCTAGAAATCTTCATCTTTTGACCATTCTAGCATTAGATCATTTATTCTTTCGTATTTAAATGAAAGCTTATTTTGATAAGTATTAAAAGGTGATAAAAATATTCTATATGTAGAAATTTATTTTCCCCATTCAGCCATAGCA
>CAKSGI010000159.1 GCA_934454005.1 uncultured Eubacteriales bacterium
CATATAATGCAAGCCTTATTTTTTTAGATGATAACAAATTTTTAGCAATAGAAGCCCCCTCTTCTAAAAATATAAAAAGTTTCTTTGAACTCGTGGACAAATATGATATTTCACATTTTGTGAAATTAAACGCTCCAAATGAATACTCAGAAGATTACTATCACTTTTGGGAAGACAGAAATACAGGTGAAAAAGACGTACTTAAATTTTCAAAAGGTAATGTCAAGCTTTTATCATACATTTGGAAAAACAGAGAAGCAGGTAATCCAGAAATTATATGCGATATGGTGGAAGATATTTATAAGGGTAATAATGGCAAAATAATAGCTGTTTCATGCAGAGGTGGCGCTGGACGTACAGCTACTTTCATAGCTGCATATACACTCATAAAAGAAATTAAGAACCAAAACTCACAAGGAATAGACATAAGCAACGTCAACATAAGTATAGACAGAATTTTATGGGAAATATTGATTCAAAGACCGTACGCTATTGCTTTTGGCACTCAATATAACAACTTATATAGAATAATCGATACATATGTTTCTAGGCATTTAGAGAAGTAAAATTGACTATTTTTAGATTACTCAATAAAAAGAAGGTTTTTAAAAATCGTGATTAAAGATTTATTGTTTGATTTTGGAGGATATGTTACGAAAAGTGGTAAAATTACGAAAAAAGGACTATTTTATAGGTCAAAGGCCCTCGATAAAATAGACAATGAAGATATTATGCTTTTAAAAAAACTGAGTATTAAGCACATAATAGATTTTAGACCGGGAGATTATGTAACTTTATATCCTGATAAAATTTTAAACTCAGATTATTTCGTTTACTGGAATTTTCAAATGGTGTTAACTCCTATAATAATTCAAGACTATTTTGCAAAGAAATTTTCGAGAACAGATATAGCAAAAAGTTATTTTGACCTTAATCCTGGTACGGTTAGATGTACTTTTAACACAATATATAATGCCATTAATAGTGAAGATTATAACGGCGAAGCATTTTTATTCCATTGCAATAACGGTAGAAGTAGGGCAGGACTCATCTGCGTTATTTTGTTAATGTTGTTTGGTGTGGATAAGCAAAAAGTAATAGAGAATTATGCCAGTATACATGACTTGATGACTAAACATGTTTCAAGCCCCGAACTTTTCAGAAAAGATTCCGCAGACATGTCGCAAGTACTTGATTACATAATAGAAAAATATGGTTCTATAGAGAAATATTTATTATCCTATTGTAGAGTTGAGAAAATGTGGATAGATAAAATAAGAAATTTATTTCTGATATAAAATTCAATTTGAATCGAAAGAGGATCTATTACATGACAACAAATAGTATAAAAGTCAAAATTCTTCTTTTTTCTTTGCTTTTTGCGATAAGCAATATAAGTGGTGTGTTTGCAATATATGATTTTTCTAGAGATCCAACTTTTAGCAATATCATATCAAAGAAAAATGAGAAAATGCGTATGATAGAAAAATTAGGTATAAAGTTCAGTAAGTACACTTACAAATGCGATGACGAAGTACTAAAAAAAAGATATGAAGATTTAAGCAAAGAAAAATGGAAAGTATACTTTAAAAACCCTGAAGATATCAATAAACCTGGTGTATTCGGAATTTATAAAGATGAGTTCAAAGTACCTGACAACTGGAAAACTAAATTTAATTCGAGAATAAATTTCCCATGTGCGTTTGAATACAACTTAGCACACGATACTTACAACGCTAGTTTGGTTTTTTCGGAAAGAAATTGTTTTTTAGCTATTGAAGCTCCATCTTCCAAAAATATAAAAAGTTTTTTTGAATTGGTTGATAAATACAATATTTCTCACTTTATCAAGTTAAATCCACCTGACGAATACAGCGAGGATTACTACCATTACTGGGAGGACAGAAAAACTGAAAGTGAAGATTGTTTGCGTTTTGGTAAAAGTAACGTGAATTTTTTTAAATATATGTGGCCACACAAAAAAGAGTCAGACCCCCAAATTATATGTAAACTTATAAACAAAATTTCGAAATCTCAAGACGAAGGAAAAATTATAGCTGTCTCTTGCAGAGGTGGTGCGGGACGTACGGCTACTTTTATAGCTGCATACATGCTTATAGAAGAAGTCAGGAAGCAAATATCTGAAGGAGTAAAAAAGGAAAATATTGATGTCAGTGTGGACAAGGTAGTCTGGAATGTACTTGTGCAAAGAGCATTCGCAATTGCTTACAGTTCTCAATATATAAATCTTTACAGAATTCTAGATGAATATATTTCAACTTTGGCATCTTAAGGAAGAAAATCAGTTTAGGTGGTAAGTTTTTATGTTTTTTATAAAAATATTTATTGGGGTTTGCTCAGCTTATTTTATATTCTGTGGTATCTTGTCAATCATAAACAGTATAGTTGCCGTAAAGGAAATAAAAGATTGTTTGGAGCACATCAATTCAGAAAAAAAATCATACTCAAATATTGGTTTTAAGATTATTTTACCTGTTTTAAGAGAACAAGGTGTTATAGAAAATTCAATAAGGTTCTTTTACAAGTATACTGAAATGTTCAATATGGAGATCATTGTAGTAACCGCCCAGAGGGAAAAAGCAGAATATGCTCCAATAGAAAAATTTATTATTGACTGCATCGAATCTAATAAGAAATTTAAATTTGATGAAAAAATCAAGCTCGTTTTGAACCGTAAAAAATACGATTACTTGGAGAGAAATTGGGAGATACTTTCGAAAGAGGAAAAATACAAGTATTTCAGTAAGTATAAAAATGCAATAACATCTGATATTGTCGACAAAGTAATAAATAATCTCGACAGAAAACGTATTAAACACTTGACTGCCAACCTTGACGCAAGAGGTAAAGTAGGTCAGATAAATTATACATACAATAATTATTTGAAAAGTCTTGATGAAGATAATTATTACGTTGGAATTTATGACGTAGATTCCAGACCTGACAGTAGCGTTTTCAAAGCTATTTGCAACATCGTGAATAAAAGATCAAATATAGATATTCCCCCACTCATTCAGCAAGTACCCAGCTACTTTGTAGGATATGAGAAACTAAAAGGTTTGGAAGGGTTACTCGCTTTTGCGGACGCTTTCTCACAAACACGTTGGGCATTAGGCTTTGAATATACTATTTACAAGAGATATTCAAAAAAAGTTATCGGAAATAAAATAAGACCTCTGATTTATTGCATTGGTCATGGCTGTTTCGTGCATTCAAAAACCATTGACTACATAAAATCTTTTCCTGAGCAAAATCCGAACGATGATTTATCTTTAGGGTACCTTATGTCTGTTTTGGGTCTCGAAGTAATGCCATTACCGGTACCAGACAACTGCGAAATTGCAAAAAAATCAGTTTCCTCGATTAATCAGTATCGCTTTTGGTTCGGTGGTTCGAAAAGATATATGGATGATATAAATTGCTATTGTAAGAAATATAATATTAGTTTAAGTAAAATTCAAAAATTTTGGTTTAGATTACAAGGTGGTATGAGAAATTTTTTCTGGGCCTGCAGAAGTATGCTCTTTACTTTATCTGCTATTTTATCTTTATGGATATATTTTTATGAAGGCAATTTTTTACCTTTTGTTGCCACAATGACTGGATTTTTAATGTACGTAATAATTGGCAATATAGTTTTAGACATTGAATTAAGAAAGATTAATATGTATTATAAACCTAAAATCAAAATGCTCCTAGGAAGTTTGGGCGTAAGCATAATTAATTTCATCTTGAGAGGAATAGGACCTTTCATAGCATATTTTTCCTTCGGGAAAAATTACAGTTATAAAACAGAAAGGTAACAATAAGAATGAATATCGAAAAGCATTATGATGATATATTTTTTAACTACAAAATTTTAACGTACCCAGAAACAATAATTAAATTGATAAAAAATGAGCCTACCTCACCAATTAATTTAGAAATTAATTTAACCAACATTTGTAACCAAAGATGTATTTGGTGTACTTACGATTATTTGCACTCAAATTCATGTTCATTGGGTGATAATGAAGTAGAAAATTTGCTAAGAGACGCAAATAAACTAAAAATCAAGTCGATTACATGGACAGGAGGAGGTGAACCTACCATACATAAGAGTTTTAATAGATTTGCACTTCAAGCCGCAAGTTACGGCATTAAGCAAGGTTTAAATACAAACTGTCTCCTTTTAGAAAATGATATTATCGATATAATATGCAACAATTTCACATACATACGCATAAGCCTTGATGCAGCATCCCCTGGAACGTATGAGCAATGTCACGGCATAAAGGGCGAAAAGTGGAACAAAGTAATTAACAATATAAAAGATCTTGTAGAGCAAAAGCAAAAACTAAAATCGAACGTTACTGTTGGCATTTCTTTTTTAATCAGCGAAAAAAATTATCACGAGATAGAAAAAGTAGCCTATCTCGCAAAGAATATAGGTGTTGATTATATTCAGTATAAACCTGTCGTAGATTACGGCTTCGACAAGTGTAATTTTTATCCAGAGAAAATATGGGACAAATCTACGAAGTCCCTAAGAAATATTAAAGCCTTGGAAGACAAAAATTTTAGTGTAAGAATCTTGGATTACAAATTCAATAACATAAAAGACTACAAAAAAAGATATAATGTCTGCTGGGCTTCTAAAGTATTGGCC
>CAKSGI010000160.1 GCA_934454005.1 uncultured Eubacteriales bacterium
ATATGCAATCGCACACTATTATGTGGATTATGTGCATTATGGTTTTGTACAAAGAGGACTGATTGGGACTTTATTTTATTTTATCCTTGGATACTATGTACCGCCTGAACAAATGGTGATTGTTGTAGATGTGGTATATTTTGTTGTATTGGGAATCGCCATGTATCTGTTGTATCGTTTATATAGAAAGGGAAACAGTCAGAATAAAAGGGTTGTATGGTTCCTGTTTATGCTGTTGTTTATATCTCCGGCTCTTGGCGGATATATGGATGATTGGATTGTGCAGTCTATTGATGTTTATAATCTGTTGTGCAGTGTGATTTGCATCAGTTTGATTGTGTGGAACCGGTTTCTGTTTTTTGTTCCTCTTTTATGTACGGTTGGAATGCTGACACATCAGATTTTTGTGTTTACATGCTTCCCTATGATTTTTTCAGCCTTGCTATATCGGGCATACATTGAAGATAACGGCAAGAGCAGATACAATCGATGTATATTTTATGGTACCTGTGCAATTGTGTTCGGATTATTTATATTCATACAGTTTTATTCTCAACAGTTTTTGAAGATTGATATGGACACCGCGATTCATATGATAAGACAGCGGTCAGGAGGAAAGAAACTGGAGAATCTGACGTTGCTGGATTCGGTTATTTTTACCGGAATGTCCGAGCATCTGACGAAGTTCCATACTATGATATCCGGAACTTCCGTGAGAAATATCATTCTGACTGTGCTTTATGCGAGTCCTTTGTTTGTACTATATGGACGAGTCTTTTATGAATCTGCATATCAGGAAGAAAAAAAGGGAAAAAAAGTGGCGTATTTTATTATTGGCATATCGATGCTTGCCATCCTGCCATGCTACATTCTGGAGACAGATTATAACCGGTGGACAACGGCTCTTTTCCTTACAGCATTGATGAATATACTGACGGTAACGCTTCTTCAGAAGAAAGAGAAGCAATGGTTCCGTAATATGGATGCCGGTAAGCTTGAAACATGGATGTTTATTGCCATGCTCCTGTTGGGAATATACAGAGATATGAGATTTAGCTTATATTGATATAAGAGGAAAAATTGTGGAAAAAAACAGAACGAAAACAGGTTTGATAATTTTATTCAGCATGATATTGAGTGCAGTATGCATTATGCTATATTCTACGCATTCGCCATTGTACACGTTTATGGAGAATAACGATGTACATTGTTTTATAACGACTGCACGGTGCATGCTGCGTGGAGATGTTTTATACAGAGATATCTATGAGCAGAAGGGACCAATTCTTTATTTTATTTATATGCTTGGGCTTATGATAGATTCGAAGAGCTTTTTGGGAATTGCCTGTATAGAAATGATATTTTATACAGTATATATTTTCTTTTGCTATAAAATAATAGCACTTTTTGTAGATAACCGGATTATTAAGTGTGTATTAACATTTATAGCTGCATGGATATCATGTTGCGAAGCTGCTTTTGGTGATGGAGGACAGTGTGAAGAGTTTGTACTGCCTTTTTTGTGTATTACAATATTCATAGTGCTTCGTTATTTTACTAAGATATATCCCAAAAGAATGCCGCTTGCTCAGGTGAGCGTAATTGGCTTTTGTTTTGCTATGGTGTTCTGGATGAAATATACCCTGACTGGTCTTTATGTCGGATTGGTGTTATTTATAATGGTGTATCAGATCAAAGATAAACATGTGAAGGATTTGTTTCTGTATATCATTATGTTTATACTTGGATTTTGCATAGGGTCAGTTCCTGTTATTGTTTATTTTCTATGTAATGGCGGATTAAAGCCATTGTGGGATGTTTATTTTTATCGATTGATTTTTATGTATGGTGGGAAAACGACAGGAAGAAAAATTACAATATTGCAAATGCTTTTTTCTGAAAATGTAATATCAGAGAATATGTTGATTACCTGTTGTTATTTAGCTTCTTTGCTTTACTGTATTGCCAGAAAAGATAATCATTGGAACCGGCATACAAAGAGAGCGGCTGGTGTGATGATATTGTCTTTGCTTTTTGGAATATCGGTTTCTTATTATTGGTATTATTCAATGGAACCATCTGCGGTTTTTGTAGTTACAGGCATTCTGGCTGTATATTTCTTAATCTATGATGCCAGAGGCTGGATGAAATTCTGTTTGAATAAGATCTGTGACTGTATAGACCGGATACTGACAGAATCATATTCGGATATAGGATATCTTGTTTTACTTTTCGGACTGATTGCTGTGTCGATTGCATATAAACCGTTCATTATTTTGCTGGAAGTTTTTGCGGGTGTCTGGTGTGCAAGTGTACTGTTAAGGACTGAGGACAAGTTGTCTGACTATGTGGGAAAGAATAAGGAATGGGTGGCAATCTGTAAGTATTGTATTGGCTTCCTTCTATTGGCAGAGGACCTGGAAATATTGCAGAAAACAGTGGCTGTATCCGTTATTATGCTTTTGGCACATGATGGCAGAAGATATGGACAAAGTCTTGTGGATATCTTCAGAAGAATCATACATATGATAACGGATCATGTACGGACCGGTATCTTAAAGGGAATAGGATGTTTGGTAATGGGGGTATGCGGATTGATTTTTATGCTGAATCATACATTGGCTATGCATCCATTTCAGGAAAGTGAGGAAAATTATCCTCAGATACAGATTGCAAAACAAATTGAGAAAAGTGGTATTACAGCCCCGAAGATACTATATTGGGATTGTAACGATGTTGGTATCTACTGGCTGACAGATACTTATCCGCCATATAAATATTTCTGGACTTATAATCTGCCGGGAGAGGAGATCAAGGATATGTTCCGTGATGGCATGGATTCAGGATATATTGATTTCGTTGTGTCGGGCAGTAAGCTTGTAAACAAAAATTATGAATTAGAATATGTAGGCTATCGTGATTTTCATGATCAAGAAAACGTAGCGTATTATCTATATAAGAAAAAGGGGTGATTATATTATGAAACAATTATCTATAGTTGTTCCAACCTATAATGAGAGCAAAAATGTAAATGTGCTTTTTGAACGATTGGATCATGCTTTGGATGGAATTGATTATGAATTAATATTCGTGGATGACAGCAGGGATGATACACCGGATGTGATCCGTGAACTTCAAAAGCAGCATCCGAATGTCAGATTAAAACATCGGGAGAATGAAAAAGGATTGGCTACAGCGGTTCTGTGTGGTTTTTCTATGGCGCAAGGAGAGTACATTGCAGTTATGGATGCGGATCTGCAGCATCCACCAGAGATTCTGCGATCCATGTATGCAGTTGTTTCTTCCGGATATGATTTTTGTATACCTAGCAGATTTATTCCGGGGGGAAGTGATGGCGGCTTGAATCTCTGGAGAAAGTTTGTTTCGTGGACTGCGAGATACATGGGGAAAATATTGCTTTCTTCTTTACGGAAGGTAACAGATCCTACAAGTGGATTGTTTATGTTTAAGAGAGATGTAATCGCGAAGGCGGATCTTCAGCCAATCGGTTGGAAGATTATGGTTGAAGTGCTTGCAATGAGTGATTTTTCAACAATTGCAGAAATCCCTTATCGATTCTGCGAGCGAAACGCAGGTGAATCAAAGCTTGATTCACAGGTTACAATGCAATATATCAAGCAGTTGTTTGGTTTGATTAAGAGACAGACGAAGAAAAAGATCGTTGTTACAAAACTGACGGAGCAGCAGACGAGAGAATGTACTACAATGCTTGGTAAGGGGAATCAGATAAAATATGTCAAAGAAAGATAATAAGCTGTTTTTAATATTTTTTTGTATCATTCTTGCAACGATATTGATTGCGGTCAATTCCATGAATTCTTTTTTGTACAAGTTTAATCAAAGTACAGATGTGCATTGTTTTGTCACGACGGCAAGATGTATGTTGCGCGGGGATGTGTTATATAAAGATGTGTATGAACATAAGGGACCAATCCTTTATTTTTTGTATGTGATCGGATTATTGATCAGCCCACATAATTTTGTTGGAATTGCTTTTGTTGAAACGATATTTTATGCGGTATACATATTCTTTATGTATAAGATTACGGAATTATTTGTTGATAATAAATCAGTGCGGTATATTCTGACATTGCTTGCAGCATTGATTTCCTGCTGTGATACTTCGTTTGATGGGGGAGGACAATGTGAAGAACTGACGCTTCCTTTTCTGTGTATTACGATATACATAGTTTTAAGATATTTAAAAAAGGAATATCCGAATAAGATAAAAGCTTTGGACATCATAATTATCGGTGGATGCTTTTCAATGGTATTCTGGATGAAATACAGCTTGACTGGATTATATATTGGTCTTGTCCTTTTTATTCTGATATACCAGATAAAAGATAAAACGATGAAGAATTTGTGGATTTATATGTTGCAGTTTCTGGCTGGCTTTTTGATTGGATCACTTCCGATAATCATATATTACCTCATCAATGGTGGTGTGATGTATCTTTTTGAAGTGTATTTCTACAGTGTAATCTTCAAATATGGAGAAGCGGGTGGGGATAGAATTAATATATTTGATTTTTTCCTGAACGATGGTTTCCTGAATATGCATATGGCAAATGCCTGTTGTTATATTGCAGTAATACTTTATCTTTTTGGACGAAAGCAGAAACATTTTGACAGAAATGTAAAAGC
>CAKSGI010000161.1 GCA_934454005.1 uncultured Eubacteriales bacterium
GTGGATGAGAAATAATTGGAACCCATGGGGAGTAATAAGAGATTTTACAAAAGATGATAAGTGTACATGGACACCTACAGAACCAGGAGAGTACACATTATATCTAGATGTAAAAAATAATAGTACAGGCGTGATTGAAACAAACAAAATAACATACAGGGTAAAACGATTTCATGTAAGTACTCCGAGTATTACAGCTAACAAAACATCAGGGCAAGTAACGATAAACACACCGATACAATTGAAAGCGAATGTATCAGGAAATAAAGCAGGTTTAAGTTATAAGTTTGTGTGGATGAGAAATAACTGGAACCCATGGGGAGTAATAAGAGATTTTACAAAAGATGATACTTGTACATGGACACCTACAGAACCAGGAGAGTACACATTATATCTAGATGTAAAGAATAATAGTACAGGTGTGATTGAATCGAACAAAATAACATACAGAGTAGCAAAACGATTAAATACTCCGTGTATTATAGCTAGCAAGCCGTCAGGGCAAGTAGCGGTAAACACGCCGATACAATTGCAAGCGAATGTATCAGGAAATATAGCAGATTTAAGTTATAAGTTTGTGTGGATGAGAAATAATTGGAACCCATGGGGAGTAATAAGAGATTTTACAAAAGATGATAAGTGTACATGGACACCTAAAGAACCGGGAGATTACACATTATATCTAGATGTAAAAAATAATAGTACAGGAGCGATTGAATCGAGCAGAATAACATACAGGGTAGAACGATTCCATATAAATACTCCGTGTATTACAGCGAACAGGCCATCAGGGCAAGTAGCAGTAAACACACCGATACAATTGAAAGCGAATGTATTAGGAAAAGACTTAAGTTATAAGTTTGTGTGGATGAGAAATAACTGGAACTCATGGGACGTAATAAGGAAATTTACAAAAGATGATAATTGTACATGGACGCCTACAAAACCGGGAGATTACACGTTATATCTAGATGTAAAGGATGCGTCTGGCATAGTTAAGACTCAAACGATAAAATATCGTGTTGCGGCAGCACCAAAATCAGTAGTAAAGCCAGTAGCGAATGCATTGTCGAAATCAGCAGCAAAGGCGGCGCCAAGATCAGCAGCATCGACAAAACCGGTACCAAAGCCAGCAGAAAAGGCGGCACCAAAATCAGCAGCACCGGCAAAACCGGCAACGCCAGCAGCAAAGGCGGCACCAAAACCGGCAGCGCCAGCAGCAAAACCGGCATCAAAGCCAACTCAGGCCTGGAATATTACCGGAATAGAAAGTACTATATCATGTCCTGCAGTAGGAGATGTGGTTTTATTGAGTGCAAATGTTAGTGGGAATAAAGATGGTTTAAAAATGCACGCGTTTTCTTGGAAAAATAAGGCTACAGGAAAGTCTGGAACCATAGGCCAGAATAATTTCCACGAAGGTTTGTCTGTTGAGTGGAAACCTGGAGAGCCGGGGGACTATGTTGTTTCTTTAACAGTTAAGGACAGAAATAATATAGAAAAATCAATGCAAAAATCTGTTTTAGTGTCCCCTCAGAGAAAATATGTTGGCATTATAAATAGGGGTTATGATTGTTCGTTAATTTCTGCGCTTCAGCTATTATTTAATGATTCTGAATTTAAAAATCTAGTATTAGGTCTAAAAATAAAAGATGAAAAGCTTCAGCCTTACACATCTAAACTTCAAAAGCAGTTTAGAAATATGGATAGAAATCCAGATGCTATGGAGGTTTCATTTAGTGAAGATGAGGTATTAACTTTAACACAAGCAAATGCACCAAATGCTCCGATTTATGATTTAGATATTTCAGGCGAAGTTAAATGTCCTGAAAGTAGGCTTTTAGCACGCTGCATTGAAGAATGTCGAAATGTTGGAGATGCAAAAACAGTTGAATCAATCAGAAATATGTTTGATTTTAACTACGATGGAAAAAATAATGCAGAAACGTCGCTATGTTTTATAAAAATAAAACAGGAAGATGGCATTGTAGAAACATTAAAGAAAACAAAACATATTCCTAAGTCGATTAATATCTGCTTATTTGGTATGCAGGCCGATAAGAGAAAAATGCAAGAAAAACTAAATGAGAGTTTTGAAATACATTGTGCGAATGGGACTAAAAGAAAATTTGAGATACGTAAAGTTTTAATTCATACAGGTGGGCATTTTTATGTGGCAGTTAAAGATTTAGATACTCGGAACTGGATAGAATTAAATGATGGAAAAGTAGAAGGTCGATTTGAGACCAGAAATTGTCCAGGGCATAATATACTACAGTGTGTATTTGAAGAAGTTAAATGATATATTAAAATAATTTAGCACTGGTTTTTGTAATAAACCAGTGCTTTTTAAGAAAGTACTATAGATTTTTAGCGTGATTTTTTAAAACCAAAAATAAATATATTCTAATAAACTTTAAGTTTATAAAAAGTGAGGACTACTTCTTTTTTAGAGAAGTAAGTCCTTTTTGTATGTAAAATTATCGTTAAAATAAATATATAAACAAATATTTCAAGAGCAAAAAGTAACTACATATGTTTATTATAAATATATATTTTTACTTTTATATTTAATTTGAATTAAATTTGTACAATTTTAACTATTTACATCAAGACTCAAATGTGTTAGAATATGGTAAAGCAATAATCAACCTTATTACTAAGGAGGTAAAATGATGAAAAGATTTTTAAATTTATTATTAGTGCTGTTGCTAACAAGCGCATATGCAGGAACCGTGTTTGCAGATGGACCAGATAAAAAGGGACAAGCTCAAAAATTAAGATTGTCTTCTGTAAAAAGAGAAAAATATGTGGGTATTAAAAACCACGGACATGAATGCTCTCTAATTTCTGCAGTTCAAATGTTATATCATGAACCAGAGTTTAGAGAATTAGTTTTAGAGCAAAAAGTAGATGCTACAAAGCAACCATATTTAGCTAAACTAAAAGAACAGTTTGAAAGAATGGACGAAGGGACAAGTCCAGAGTTTTTAGTATTTAATGGAGAGCAGGTTAAAGATTTAATTGGAATTACAGAGTTTGGTTGTGAAGGTTTTGCTGGAGGAAAATGGGCAGGCACTCGTATTTTAGAAAAATGTATTGATGAGTGTAGAAAGGTTAAAAATATAGATATGGAAAAAAGTATAAGAGATATCTTTGATTTTAATTATACAGGAGAAGCGGATATTGATTCTCCATTGTTGTTTGCTATGAGTGGAGAATGCGATTACAGTTCTAAAGAAAAAACAGATATAGATAGAAATAAAGAATTTGGTTCAGTAATAAAATCGGCAAAAAGGATTCCAAAATCAATTACTGTATATGGATTTAATGATAAGTTTAGTATGGATCAAAAAATTACATTAGGTGACCATGAGTATGAGGTTTGTAAGGCCGTTATGTGTGGAAATGGACATGCATATATTTACTGTAAGGATCCATGTGATAGAACTTGGAAAGAACTAAACGATACTATGTCTAAAAATATACCAGCTGGTAGAAAGTTCAGAAAAATACCGCTAGTAATTTATGTGTTTAATGAGGTTTAAATAAGAGATAAAACTGGATATTTATCGGTTGCATTTTTGTTATAGTATGCAATTAAAATAATAAGAGTAAATAAAAAAAGAGAAGTTCTTCAAATATATGGTGTAATGAGGCGATAGGGAACGTTAACCAAAAAAGAAGAAGTTCTCTTAAATAATAAAAACAGACGGTATTGAGATGCGAGAATAAAGAGAAACTATATTTATTTGTTATGTTGAAATTATCATTTTAGTAAAATATTTTATCAAAGACGATCTCTTATTACAACTTTTAAGAAGATTTAAGATTATACTAGCCATTCGCCAGTTTCTAAGTCAACAAAGTTTGATAATCTTATTGCTGAGCAAAACTTTCCACCGTACTCACCGGCAAATGTTTGACTGTCAAACTTGAATGATATATTATAAAATTTCCCATTTTTTGTTTTAGGAATAAGATGTTTTTCAAAGAAATAACTCAAAACTCTTTTATGAGCTGCTAAGTCATTACAGATATAGAAACAGGCAACGCCTGTTGGCTTATTGCTGAATTTTGCTGAAGCAACAATTCCTCGCTCTACGGCTTCTAAACATATTTTATCTACGAAATCCTTATTTTCAAAAAAGTACATCCATTTTCCTACCATATTTGGATCATATTCTTCAATGCAGTTTTCGGAGTTATAGATTATCCAATACATATTTTCACTCTTAATAACCTTATCAGCATAAACATCTTTGCCACTCATTAAGTTAATAATAATAACTAGTGTAAAAATTAAAAATTTTTTAAGTAATTTCATAATTGTTAGCTCCTTTTGTGTGTATAATTATGGCAATAAAACAAAATATTACCTTATAGTGCGTATATTAGCATAAACCCCTTTAATTGTCAATAGAAATATTCATAAATATACAAAAATTAATGTAAGTTTACCATCACTGTGAAACAAAAAAGCAGAGTAAAGAAAAAAGAGTTGACAAAATAAATGATATGTAATATAATAGTAAATGTCTCACTGAGTATGTGAGTTATATGGCGGCATAGCTCAGTTGGCTAGAGCATTCGGTTCATACCCG
>CAKSGI010000162.1 GCA_934454005.1 uncultured Eubacteriales bacterium
GTGAAAGGACTATATATTGATAGCGCCGGAATGTTTAAGGCAATTTGCCTTAATTACCTGGGGTAGGGGAGGATGAAATCATGGATCAAAAGATATTGGATAAGTTTAAGAGTGATAAGCAGAATCAGATTAACAAACAGATGAATGTTTCCAGAACTAAAATGGATGATTACATTACTCAAAGAGAAGTAGAGATTATGAATTATAAGATAGCTAATGAGATGCTTACCAGGTATTCATTTGATGAATTAATAGAGCATGCATTAGTAGATGCTGAATTTGATGAGAGTGATTGTTATGGATGTTTGCTGGCACTTAGCATATTGCAAAAAGCCAATGGAGATAAGGATACAGCGTTCAAGATGTTACGTGAGGATACTGCAATTGTTGAAGCGTATTATGGACAAAAGATGGATGCTGAGCTTTTACGATTTAAAGCATTGTCTGAGATAAAAGATGAAATAGAAGGAAAATCAAAATGTTAAGGCAAGTTGCCTTAAGGACAATAAAGGGAAGGGAAGGGAAAGGACATTATGAAACGTTTATTTTCGATTTTACTTGCAGAAGTATTGTATTTGGTTGCGATAGTTTGTAGATGGTGCATTGTGATAACACATTTTGTTGCATATTTATATACCGGATTCTTTGTGTTCATGTTATTTTTGCATTTTACCGGAATAGCTAGGGTGTTAGATCATTATACTTCAACGGAATATATAGTTAGTATAGGAGCTATTATTGTATTTTTCTTGTCTAGATCTTTATTCGAATACTTAAGCGCAAAGGCAAGTAATGCTCATTATAGATTGTTGAATTATTAGAATTATACAGATTATATTATATTTATCGGATTATATAAGGCAGGTTTTCATTAGAATCTGTCTTTTTGTGATAAAATTAAGTTGTTATTTATTCTATATTTTATACTAGGGTGGTTATATGTCGGTTGTTTTAGATAATAATAAAATTGGTGTATTGAATTTGATTAAGGTACATCCAATAGCTGATCTTGATTACAAATCAATTATCAAGGAATACCAGGCAATACAAGCAAACATAAACAACTTAAAAGAACAGTATAAAAGAGCTTCAATGAAATCAGAAAAGATGAATATTGATGATCATATATATGATGAAGAACAAAAACAAAAGAATATAGTCAAAAGATTGAAAGAAGGTGTTTAGATGTTATTTTCTGAAAGAAATATTTATAATGAAAAACCTCTTATGTTAAATGATATTTCAGATAATTGTAAAACACGAATACTAAATAGATTTAATGTTTTTTTTAGAATACAATTAGATGTTATGCCAAGTATATTTATTTTGAATATTCTATGGGATAGGTTAGGACATAAGGTGGATTTGGATTTGTATGAATTAGAAAATGAAGACATTCGAGACTTGCTAATGAACCAAATCAATAGGATATGGTATGCTCAGCAATGGTATACGTATTATGATATTTTAGAAATAATATTAAGCTTTTGCGTTTTAGATAGTAAAGTTATTGGAAGTAACGAAAAAGAGAAAATAACAAATTTTAAAAATGGTGTTAACAAAATTTTTTTGGAAGAGAATATTGGATATCGTATTATCAATAATCAAGTTGTAGATATAACAAATGAAGAAGAAATTGATGAAATTGAAAAAGCAATAGATTCAATTTTTGATACAGTAAATAATCATTTTGAAAAGGCATTATTATTTTATTCAGATAGAAAAAATCCTGATTACAAGAATTCTATTAAAGAATCAATCAGTGCAGTCGAATCTATGTGTTGTATTGTCTGTGGAGAAAAAGTAGAGTTAGGTAAAGCGTTAGGAAGACTTGAAAAGAATGGAATATATATTCACGGTGCAATGAAAAATGGATTTCAATCGTTATACGGGTACGCAAGCGATGAAAGTGGGATAAGACATGGTGGAATCGAAGATAAAGAAGTAACTGAAGAAGATGCCAAATTTATGTTGGTAACGTGTTCTGCATTTGTAAACTACCTAAAAGTAAAATTAGAGAAAATGAAGGAGAATAGCAGCAATGGATAGAATAGAAAGTCTAAGTTTAAACCTAGAAAAGAATAATATAGATAAAATCAAAGAATTATTTCCTGAAGCAGTTGAAGAAGGAAAGATTAATTTTGACATGTTACGTGCTATGCTTGGAGATGAAGTAGATGATTCAAAGGAAAAGTATCAGTTTACTTGGAATGGCAAAGCTAAATCAATTAAATTAGCACAAACACCATCATCCGCAACATTAAGACCTTGTAAAGAAAAATCAAAGAACTGGGATACAACAGAAAATCTTTATATTGAAGGTGACAATTTGGAAGTGTTAAAGCAACTTCAAAAAACCTATTATGGAAAAATAAAAATGATCTACATTGATCCACCGTATAACACAGGTAATGATTTTATATATAATGATAATTTTGAAAATAGTATTGAAAACTACAAAGAACAAACTAATCAAACATCTTCATCTAATCCAGAAAGCAGTGGAAGATTTCATACTAATTGGTTAAATATGATGTATCCTAGATTAATTTTATCAAGAAATTTATTGAGTGAAGATGGTGTTATTTTTATTAGCATAGACGATAATGAACAGATGAATTTGAAAGAATTATGCAATGAAGTATTTGGAGAATTAAATTTTATTTCTCAGGTAATATGGGAACGTGCTTACTCTCCTGTGAATTTGAAAAAGCATTTTTCGGAGTGTCATGACTATATTTTGTGTTATGCAAAAAATATTAATGCTGCTTATTGCAAGGGATTACCAAAGACTGGCGAAGCATTAGAAAGATATAAAAATCCAGATAATGATTTTCGAGGGCCATGGAAAGCCGCAGATTCAACTGTTGGACCAGCTGTAGCAGAAAGGGTCTACCCTTTAACTTTACCTAGTGGAAGGGTGGTAACACCTGCTTCAGGTAGATGTTGGCTATATACCAAAGAAAAATTTGACGAGTTAATAAAGGAAAATCGAATATGGTTTGGGAAAAATGGGAATAATGTTCCAGCTGTTAAAAAATTTGCCTCTGAGGTTAAACAAGGAATGACACCAATGACAATCTGGAAATACACTGAGGTGGGTCACTCACAAGAGGCATCACAGAATTTAAAAAAAATATTTGAAGGTAAAGCATATTTTGATTATCCAAAGCCTGTTAACTTGATTAAAAGATGTTTACAATTATATACATCTGAAGATGATATTATTTTGGATTTTTTTTCAGGTTCAGCAACCACAGCTCATGCTGTGATGAAACTAAATAATGAGGACAATGGAAAGCGAAAATTTATTATGGTTCAACTACCCGAATTATGCAATGAAAAATCAGAAGCATATAAAGCAGGGTATAAGAATATTTGTGAAATTGGGGAAGAACGTATTCGCCGTGCTGGAGAACAAATTAAGTCTGATTGGGAGAAAGAGCATTTGTCTGATGGATTGTTTGGTTCTGATGAGAAATTTACTACAGATATTGGATTTAAAGTGTTTAAATTAGATTCGACAAATGTAAATGAATGGGATAGTCAAGCTAAATTGGATGAAAAAGAACTATATACGTATTTAAACGAAGTGTTCAAACAGGATAGATCTAAAGAAGATATTCTTTATGAAATACTACTTAAGTATGGTATGTTTGACAAGTTGATAGAAGATATTGATGTAAATGGAAAACAAATGTATCGTGTTGGAAAAAGATATATGATCGTTTGTTTAGATGACTATATAACAGATGAAGATGTAGAAGCTATTGGAGAATTAGGCCCTAAATATGTTGTTTTTAAAGAATCTGGTTTCTTTAATGATAATGCAAAAATTAATGCTGTTTATAATCTTGAACATGCAGGTGTAGAAAGTGTTAAGTGTATTTAGGAGTGATCGCAATGAAATTGAAATTTATTGATCAACAATATCAGACAGAAGCTGTAAATTCAATTTGTGATATTTTTGATGGGTGTGAGGTTAAAGATTCACTATTTACTATAGAAAATAATCAGACAACTTGGCTAGAAGTTGCAAATCTTGAGGATGATTACTATATAGGGCATTCCAATAAAATTAGTATTGATGATTTCACTATGCTTGGAAATGTCCAACGTATTCAAGAAAAAAACGATATTCAAATGGCTAGAGATCTTCAAAAGAGAAATTTTACTATTGAAATGGAGACTGGAACCGGTAAAACGTATGTATATATAAAAACTATTCTTGAACTGAATAAACGTTATGGATTAACAAAATTTATAATTGTTGTACCGAGCGTAGCTATTAAGGAGGGTGTTTTAAGTACATTAAAAGCGACAGAAGAACATTTTAAAGAGAGATATGACAATGTGATTTATCACTATTTTGAATTTCGCTCTCTAAATATGCACTTATTGCGTATGGAAGTGAGCTACTAACCGTTAGGTTAACTGCATTTTCGTTAACCACATCTTCTACACCAGAGAAATTATCAAATATTATAGAAAAAATAATTATGTACGAATCAACAAATAAATTTTTAAATTTTATATTTTTTAGAAGTGGTATATATT
>CAKSGI010000163.1 GCA_934454005.1 uncultured Eubacteriales bacterium
GTCATAAACTCAGTTAGTGCAGCTTCAACTTCAAAAAGTATATCGTTTATGTTTTTAATTTCCAGTTCCTTTTGTTTTTTCTGTTCTTTTAAATTCTTAAATCTATCGGCTAGTTCAAACATTACGTTATTATCCATTTTAAAATCCTCCTATTTCATACGGATTACGTCCGCTTCTATAGTCATCAATAAGGGTCTTTGCTAGGTCTGCCTTCTCTCTAAGAACTTTTAATACTTTTTCATCAACTGTATTAGAAGCAATTAAATAAATATAAGTACAATTTTCTTTTTGTCCTGTACGATGAATTCGAGCTTTTGCCTGTTCGAAATTGCTCATAGAATAGTCAAGTGAGTAAAACACCATGGTACTAGATTCGGTCAGCGTTATGCCAAGTCCTGCTGTTGCGATTTGTCCTACGAATACGAGCACATCTGATTCATTTTGAAATTTCTCTATTTGCTCTGATCGGTTTCTGATACCTCCCGTTATTATTGAATAATTAATTTTTTTCTTTAACAGCAACTTTTCGATTGCTTTAATCTCAGAAACAAATCTAGCCATTATTACGAGTTTCTTTCCGCTCTCCGTTACATCATCTACAATATCTTCAAGTGCCTTAAGTTTTGCACTACTTACTTGGTGTATTTTTTTACCTTCATCGTCACCAAGAAATCCCCCAGTAAGCTGTGAGAGTCGTAGTATTTTTGTGAGAATATTTGTTGCTGTCACTTCGCTGTTTTTTAACTCTGCAAAGCTGTCCATCACAAGGTGTCTGTAAATATTCATTGCAGATGGTTCGAGGTGAATTTTTCGGGCAATCTCTGTTGTCTCTGGAAGATCTAAACACTCTGATTTTGTCGCCCTAAAAGCAATACTATGGAGCTTTTGCTTGAGTTCGTCTTCAGCTCCTTTTTTTAGCACCGGAGTATGATTTCCATAGCCGACCATATCGAAATAATGATTCCTAAAAGCATAAAAACTTTTACCGAAGACCTTTGAATCTAAAAATTTGTATTGAGAAAATACATCAATAGCTTTATTTGTAATAACTGTTCCTGTGAGGATCGTCTTATACTTTGTTTTTTCGCCAAGTCTGTGTAACGACTTTGAAGCAGCAATATTGTGTGTTTTAATTTTATGTGACTCATCACAAATAATCATATCTGGATTCCAAGCTTTGACTTGTTCTTCTAATCTCCAAACAGATTCATAATTAACAATTGCTACTTGCAGAGGACTGCCATTCATCAAAGTTAAGGTTTCTGCTTTTTTGTTGGGAGTTCCTTTGAGAACCTCTAATCTATAATCGAAATCAGCAAACTTTGAGAACTCTTCTTTCCAGACTCCACAAATTGAAAGGGGACATACAATTAACAATCTTTTGATTTTTCCTTCTTTAAATAGCGCTCCTGAAACTGCTATGGAAATAAGTGTTTTACCACATCCCATTTCAACAAGGAGTGCTACTCCTCCCGGATTTTTAAACGTGCTCATTACAAATTCGAATGCTTTTTCTTGATGACGATATGGTATTGTTTTTATCGGCATCTTTAAATTGTTCATTACCAAAATTAGACCTCCTTAATCTCAATTTTTTGAACACTGTCCTGTGGAACTATGACCATTAATTTTTGAGCATTTCCGAACCATCTACTGCGCATTCTTTCAAGAAACGGCAGCTTTTTAAACTCTGCTAGGCTTATAGGTTTTTCTCCAGGTCTTCTGACTGTAATTTTCAATTCATGTTTACACATAATATTTCACCTCAATTCCGAGACCTAATTTTTTACTTTCTTAAAAGCGCCTCTATATATAAGCCACGACAGAAGCAAAAGGTAACGATTTTTTTTATAAAAAATTTTTCCACCCGCTATGACGCAAGTGGAAAAGGGAATTAAAGTAACTTTTTTAATTTAGCTTTTATACGTTGCAACTGCATTTTTATACTTCCGACACTGACATTTTTAATTCTTGCTAATTCAATTTGACTGATTGGATTTTTACAAAAATATAAATTATGTAAAAGTTCTTGCTCTTTAGGTTTTAGTTTTTGTATTGCATAATACAGCTTGTCCCTGTCAAGACTCTTTATAACGTCCTCATATACATCTACATTCGCATCCATATTATTTTCATCCTTATCAAATAAGCTTAGACTTTCATGCCTTCGAGTTTCTTTACGGTTGTTATTTTCAAGGTTCTTATCAAGTTCAAGCATAATTTCCTCAAATTCACCATATACTTCAATATGGATTTTTTCACCGGTAACAAATTTATATTCTATTTCCATGTCTTTCGTCCTCCGAATTTTTGATTTGTGTTCAAAAAACGAAGGACTAGGGAGGACCTCGAATAGCAGACAAAAAAACGCCCATTTGTCTTTCCTTTCTGATTTCGAGAAAAGAAAACAAATAGACGCCTTCGGTATATGCTTTTACGAGTTAATACTTTTATATTCCCGAAATCTTCTATTTAATTTAAAGATTTCGGGAATACTTATATAGAATTAAATGAAAGTCTAAACAAAAGAACGCCGCAAAGACATAAGTCTCTGAGGCGTTAACCATAATAATATTTAATTTTACATTTTTTGCCTGAGAAAATTTAAAGTAGCTGCTCTGTAATATCGGGATTAAAAATTTTAAATTTTTATGTAATGTTTTACACCTATACAATTTTTTTAGAGTTTTATAAGTTTTACAATATACATCCATGGGAAATCAAATCCTATCCGGACATTCCTTTTAAGACTACTTTTTTATAAACATCACTCCTGTTTTTATCGTCCGGTTATATTGTAAAACAATGTAAACTTCATTGCTTGTCGAACCTTGTACATTTAAAATAATTATATTTTATTGTGAACAATAATCTCAAATAAGAAAACAGCCCATTTTGATGAACATTAATGTATCAAAATGGGCTGTTAAGAATTTTAAAAAGTTTGTTAATTCTCATTATATGCTCTTTCGATAAAGGGTTTTGCTTTGTTCCATGTATCTTTATTCGTGATGGTAAGCTCTACGTCACCAGTTCCAAAGTGTCCAACATCCGTCGTGTTTCTTGAGAATCCATCTTCAAATTGCATCGTATCTACATCTAAACTCAAATGTAGAATAATCTTAGAACGTTGAACCTCTATACACACTAAATTTTTAATTTTCTTAAATGCTGTATATTTTTTTAAATGATTTTCAGTGATATCATCGCCAAGACTTAATATGTAGTTCCGTATAGTTTCATAAAGATCTTTTAGCTGTTTTGAAGTGTTATTTAAGTTGCTCTTGAAAGTATAGTCTGAAGCTCCATGTTTTGCATTTGATTCTACATTTGGAGTCATGACATTCTCATTAATGCATTCAAACATAAGAAGATTATCTCCAAACTTCTTATATCTTATTAGACTTATGTTTTTATCCATTTGTTTAATTGCAGACTCATCATACTTCGTGAAATCCCCCGCAATGCAAATAACTCTTGGCATAGACCAATCTATATCGTTTGCTTTATCAAGACCAAGGTTATTTATAACGAGAACTTTAAAACTATCTTTATGATCAAGCAGCCAGTTAAGATAAAATAATCCTTGATTTATAACATTTTCTTTTACGGAACGCTTGTATTCAAAAATAACAGGACAGTTATTCTCATCAATACCAATACTGTCCATGCGCCCACCATCTGTAGTGCTATATTCAGATGCAAGAAACGTTACACCAAAAAATGTATTCATATTTTTCTCTATAATATTTTGAAGTTCTTTCTCTAGCGCTACATTTTGGCCTTTGTACTCTTTAGCGCCATTTCCAATCTCAAAAAGTTTGATATCTGCCAATTTCTATCATTCATTTATTCTTGTTTAGGTATCTCATTTGATTTACCAAGTAAATAGTCGCTTGATACATGTAAAACTTCTGCTATTATATTGAGCTCTATATCAGTAACAAATCTTTTCCCGCTTTCTATTTTTTGTATAGCATTTTTATCTACATCCAATCCCCTTAATTGCAACATATCAGCCAACATTCTTTGTGATGTTTTAGGGACCAGATTCTTTCTTAAAGCAGCAACCCTTGTTCCACATATATTTAATGTGCCATCATCGTTTTTATTTTTATACATAATACAAACCTCCCCTTGTTGACATTCACTAGTTGTCAACAAATTAATTCTATGCTAAAATTAAAACAATTCTGACACTTACTAAATGTCAGAATTGAAGGGAATATAAAAATGAGAACTTGTTGCTTTACGGGGCATAGAAATTTACCCAAAAATCAAACAGCTGAAATAAAAAGTGCCCTTACAAATGAGGTAATAAAACTTATAGATCAAGGCGTAACTTACTATGGGACCGGAGGTGCCATTGGATTTGATACGTTAGCTGCCCAAACTATAATTGAATTAAGAGAAGATTACCCACAAATAAAATTAATCCTCATAATTCCATGCAGAAATCAATCAGACAAATGGAGTCATGAGGATAAAAGAATATATGAAGATATCAAAAGTAAAGCTGATAAAGTCGTGTACTTATCAG
>CAKSGI010000164.1 GCA_934454005.1 uncultured Eubacteriales bacterium
ATTAAGACCTGGTAGAGACCCTAGAGATGAATTGCCTGCACCCCTCCTCAGAACAGATATTCTAGACTTAAAAGATTTAAAAGAAGGAATGGAACTTACCGGTACTGTTAGAAACGTAATAGATTTTGGAGCATTTATAGATATTGGCGTACATCAAGATGGTCTTGTGCATATATCTCAAATTTGTGATAAATATATTAAGCATCCATCAGAGGTATTAAAAGTTGGAGATATTATAAATGTAAGAGTTCTATCTGTTGATGTAAATAAAAAAAGAATTTCACTAACCATGAAACCCAAAGACAACTAATTATAAAAATGACTATACCAAATAGACTTTTAAGTCCTTGATATAGTCATTTTTTTATTTAAAATTAATTTATCTAGAATTTACATACTTATAATATTCATCAAAACACATATCCATAGCTCTTATTTTTTTGGCATTATCCACCCCAACAAATCTAAAATAGGTAGGATCGAATTTCATTTTTGTCTCCGTTTCTTTTGATTCCGGATATCTAAGTATAAAACCATAGTTTACGCTATTATTAACAAGCCATGTATAAGCGTCTGTTGAGCTAAACTGAGATTTTTCAACATTATCCGTTGTATTAAACTCTACAGATAACCCCGTTTGATATTCACTATATCCTGCAGGCGGTGTTATTTTTTTTGCTTCAAATTCCGATCTTACTATAGTAATTCCACCTGCATCAAACAATTCTTTTACTTTATCATTATATAGCTTATCTTGTTCTTCCGGAGATACATATCCTTTTGTTAATACTAGGTTTATTCCGTCTTTCTTAGCATCAGATATAAGTGTTTTTAACGAGCTCACTATAAGTGAATCACAACTAACACCCTTAACTTTTACCAAATTAACCTTGTAGTCATCAGGCAATTTATAATCATTAGACACAATTGTTAAAACTTTTTTAGACTCTTCCTCCGATAAACTTACCTGTTCACTATCTGTATTAAGTATTCCATCTAATTTTATAACTCCTACATCTATAACCTTATTATAATCTTTTATTGCAAATAAAACGCCCATCAAGACAACTACAGCTATAACAACAGGCATAGTAACTATCAAAATCTTAGTAACATTCATTTTTTTTCTATACCTTCGTTTTGGTATATATGTACCTTTTTTCTTCAACATTTTCTAATCCAAGCACCTCTCTTTCTATCTATTTTTCATATTTAACATGTTATGTTAATTATATCATAAAACATTCATTCTTAATAGTTAATAAAATGATATCCATACATAATATTATAAAAAATGAAATCACTATATGCTTTGCAAATCATAATTTTAACATTCTCAATAAATTTTTTTATAAAAAATGGGATATATTCGCAAAAACGAATATCCCCACTATACACTAGTATTTTCACTGTCTTTTGAAATCATATAAATATAACTTTAAAATCTCCTAATTTTTAATGCTGCTGCACCAACATTTAAATATCTCTTTAAAATCTTATTCTCGAACTTATATATCATCCAAAAACTCTATATTTTATATTTAGTTTTTAAATAAGCTATGAAATCAGATAACTCTTTCACAGCTGTATCTGGAAGATTTTGTAATAACAACAATTGTGATTTAACTTGATTAACCGCTATCTGATTATCTGTCAAACCTAGCATATAGTCAACAGAAACTCCAAATAATTCTGACATACGCTTTTTCATTTCATCATCAGGAGTACTAATATTCCTCTCATAAGATGAGACCGTATAAACAGATATTGATAACCTGTCCGCTAGCTGTTGTTGAGTTAGTCCTAAATCTTGGCGTAGTTCGCTTAATCTTTCACCTATCAAATTATCACCACTCCTTCAGATATATTATAATAAAATAATATCAAGTTTGGCCTTTCTGAGTAGCATTCTTATAAATTTACTATCCGACCCACAAGTTTATTATGCGACAAAATCACCCTAATTATGACAACTTCTTTATTTTTACACCACACAAAAACATCTCTAAAATAAACCTTAATCATTTACATTTTTAGAAAAATATGGTATCAATCACAATAATATAATTTATGAAAAAGTCTTGATTTTAAACTTATTAAATAAAATCAAGACTTTTTAAATTAAAAGTTTATATTTTTCTATTTATCTTTATTATCCAAACTATCGTAAGACTTAAGTTTACAAAATGCTTCTTTTATTATATTAGGAAGCGGAATTCCCATTATCCCCAAATTTTCAATCACTGATAAACCCTCATTAGTTATAAAGAAAATTATTACGGTAGTACAAACATAATTACTTTCCCCCGCATTTAATATCATATCTAATCTTGCTGCTATTAAAACCATAAAAAGAATTCCAACTTTTTTTAAAAGGCCCTTTATTCCAACTTTACTATCATATCCACCACTTTCGGTTTTAGTTGATTTTTTTAATATTAATGAACAAATCAAACCTGTTAAATAATCCGCCGCCATAAAGATTAATAATGTTTCTAATGATGTGTTCCAACCGCCCAATAAATTGGCAATAAATGATAAACCTACAGATAATCCACAAATTACACTATAAAACGCAACTCCAAATTCACTCATACTATCACCTCCAAACCTATACTACTATAATATTCATAAAAAACATTCTAAGCTAAAAATGATACCAAAGAATTTATTTGTTATACTCGTCTAAACAAAAAATATCTCTTAAATTTAAAAATTTAAGAGATATCAATTTTATTCGATTTACACTTTTTTTTATTGTTGATAAGTGAATTATAAATGTCTAACATCGTTTTTGCAAATGCTACTGATGAAAAATTATCAGCCACTGTTTGAGCCGCTGCATGTCCAATTTTAACTCTGTAATCAGAACTTTCAATCAATTTAGAAAGAGCTTCTTTAAATTCATCATCTGTTGTATACTCAAACCCATTCTCACCATTTATTACAACATCATCAAGACACGAATCTTTTTTACAAATAATAGGTACTCCTGCCGCCATTGCTTCTATATATGTAAGCCCTTGAGTCTCACTTTGAGAAGCACTAACAAAAATATCACCTATCTTATAAAATTGAACTATTTTTTCTGGTTTTGCCATCCCTGCAAAAATAACTTTATTTTCTATCTGCATTTCTCTAGATCGTTTTTCTAAACTCTCTCTATACGGTCCATCACCAACTAAAAGCAATTTAATATTTATATTAAGTTCATCAATAAGTCTAAACAATTCCTCGATGTTTTTTTCTTTGGCAAGCCTACCTATATATACTAAAAGAATTTCATTTTCGGATACTCCAAACTTATTACGTAACATCTTTCTTTTAACATCAGGTAAAAATGCATTAAATTTATTAAGCTCAAGCCCTGAAGGTACTGTTGTAATAGGTGCCTTAACCTCATATTCTTTTAATAAATGTTCCGTTTTTTTTGTAGGTGCAATAACCATCTGTGTTTTATCCAAAATTCTTTTAGAAAATGATGCAGCCAAAAATTTTCCAACACGTACATTTGGTGAAAAATAATGAGTATAGTCCTCATAAACTGTATGATAAGTATGAACTAATGGTACATTACAGATTTGTGATATTTTTTTTGCCAAAAAAAACGTACTAAATTCACATTGACTATGAACTACATCAGGTCCCCATTCTATAATTTCGCGCACATAACGATGTGTAAGTGCCATTTTAAGTCTAGCATTCGGATATATTCTTCCAACACCTATAGAGCCAATATAAGTCACCTTGCCTGCACGATACGAATGAATTGATCCAGAAAGAGTAAGCACTCTTACCTCATGCCCCATATCCTCAAGCCCATTTATAAGATTAACAACCGAAGTTACTACCCCATTAATTGCAGATTTATACCAATCAGAAGTAATCAGAATTTTCATATATATTGTCACTACCTTCAAAAATCATGATATTTTTCTTTTATTATATCATATTTTCAATTACTTGTGCTCCAATTTGAATTTTTTTCGTTTAGCCCCTTCACTGTTTTGGCTACAATATATTGACATTCAATAATCAGTGTGCTATATTTCATGTTATCATCGTGACTATAAATAGTAATGAAAAATGAAGTTTAATATATTTTGCTCATTTGTAGAGCCACTATACTTTTCTAAAAAAGCTGTAGGTTTGTCAAACATATGTTACACCATCAGACAAATAATCTTTCAAAACAGTCAGAGGAGATTTCCAACCGAGAGGGCGCATAGGAAAGCGATTGTAATCTTTGTAGTTGTAGGCCTTAAGCTGTTTAGAAAAATCTTCGAAAGAATAAAATTTGTGCGTAGCATAGAAACGTTCGTTATCCTTGCGATGGCTGCGTTCTACTTTTCCGTTGTGCCTTGGTGTGAAAGGACGAATCAGCTTGTGACAAATGCCATGTTCTTCGAGCACACGCTGAAACATAGTTAATGTCACGTTAGAATGCTGTGTAAAACGCTTTGTGAACTCAGGGCCATTATC